>NZ_JANIAG010000082.1:0-23890 GCF_028682155.1 Pseudomonas sp. 39004 | reverse complement strand
TCTTCCGATCTATCGAGACTCAGGCGTTTGGCTGGTTTTGACAGTGCATCTGACTGAGATTTTGGGGCCGTTTGCGGCCCCAAAAAAGCTTGAGCAACACCCTACAACTCCGGGTCCAGCCCTACCTTGTCCCCATGCCAATCGAACCGCTCCACCTCGTGGCGCCGCTTGCGGAAGCTGTACGGCGTCTCGCCATACTGCTTGCGGAACCACAAGATGAAGTGCGACGCATCGGAAAACCCGCACGCCAGGGCAATGGTGGTGATGTTCTGGCTGGTATTCACCAGCAACCGCCGCGCATGGTCCAGGCGCAGCTTGCGCCAATAGTTGGCCGGTGGTTCCTGGGTGTTGGCGACGAACTCGCGGTGCAACTGGCGAGGGTGGGTGCCCACCGCCTCGGCCACGGCCTTGAGCGTCATCGATGCATCCAGGTTGGCGCGCATGAAGGCAATGGCGCGCTGCACGCGGTCGTTCTGGTACACCGAATCACTGGCGGCCTGGCCTTCCTGCTGGTCGGCGCGCTCGTCCACCAGCAGGTACTCCAGCCCTTTCTGCGCCCGCACCGCACCGCAATGCCTGCGGATCAGGTTGGCCGCCAGGTCGATCGCCGTGCCGCCCGGGCAGGTAATGATGCCACGGTCATCCACATAGCTCTTGTCGATCACTGCGGTGGACAGCGGGAAGCGCTCCTTGAACTCGTCGCGCAAGGTGAAATGCAACGCGCAACGCCGGCCGTCGAGCAGGCCTGCCTTGCCCAGCACGAACGACGCCGAACACAGGGCAATGATCGGGATGTTCGCGGCATGCACCTCACGCAGCGCATCGAGCAGCCAGCCTGGCGGGTTGCGCGTTTCGCTCAACAGCCCGCCCGCCAGCACGATGTAGTCGTACTGGGCAAACAGGTTCAGCGGCTTGGTTGGCGAAATGGGCATGCCACAGCTGGCGGTGATCGGCTGGTCGTCGAGGGTCATCCAGTCCCATTGGCAGTACACCTGCTGGCTGCGGAACGACTTGTCGGCGGCGAAGCGCAGCGAGTCGACCAGCCCGGCGACGGGCACCAAGGTGAACTGATTGAGAAGGAGGAAACCGACCCGCAGTTCAGGCTTGATCTGCGAGACGGTTTCGGCGGCCTGCGGTTGTTGTAGGTATTGTTCGGCGACCATGGACGCTGCTCTCATCACATCCGAAGTGAATGCCATTCTAAGCGTACACCGGCGTCCGCCCTATCATATTCAGCACTATAAATAGAAGATCTCAGACAAGGCAGGACGCTACGGTTGTCTGCCGAGATACCCCGCCAAGGCCTCGCTCTTCCTTACTCTGACAAGGGTGCCAGTCCCTCGCTGAACGAACGCCTACTTCCTATCAATTGTCATGACTGTAATATCGCCCCCTGGCCGCGCTGAGCATCATGTATGCACAAGACAAACATGCTCAGAGGCACCCCTCATGTACCGTGGATTCTGGTATGCCCAGGCGCTGGACCTGGACAACGACCTCGCCCCTGCCCTGCAGGACTCGATTCAAGCCGACGTGTGTATCGTCGGCGGCGGCTTCCTTGGCTTGTGGTCGGCTATCCGCCTGAAGCAGGCCCACCCGGAACAAACCATCGTCATCGTCGAGCGTGACCGCTGTGGCTCGGGTGCCAGCGGACGCAACGGCGGCGTTGCCACCAACTGGTGGGGCAAGTACCTGTCGGTGCGCACCATCTGCGGCGACGCCGAAGCCAGGCGCATCTGCGAGGCCGCCGAGTCGGCCATCGACGAAATCGGCAGCTTCTGCCAGGAACACGGCATCGATGCCCAGTACCGCAAGGACGGCTGGCTGTGGACTGCCACCAACCCGCGCCAGATGAATTCGTGGCGAGTGCTGACCGACGGCCTGCAGAAGCTCGACGTCAACCCCTTCCAGGAACTGGACCGCCAGACCATTCGCGGGCGGGTCGGCTCGCCGCTGGTGCTGGGCGGCATCTACGACCCCAACGCCGCCACCGTGCAGCCCGCCATGCTCGCCCGTGGCCTGCGCCGGGTGGCGCTGAAGCTGGGCGTGCAGATATTCGAGAAGTCACCGTTCACCCACCTACAGCGCGGCGCCAACCCCGTGGTGCACACCGCCAAGGGCCAGGTAAAAGCCAAACAGGTGGTACTGGCACTCAACGCCTGGGGCGCGCAGTTCCCGGAGCTGCGCCGGATGATCGCGATCATGTCCAGCGACATGGTGGCGACGGCACCGGTCAAGGCCAAGCTCGATGCCATCGGCTTCAGTGGCGGCGAATGCATGACCGACTCGCGCACCGTACTCAACTACTGGCGCAACACCCCCGACGGGCGCGTGGTGTTCGGCAAGCCGCTGGGCCAGTTCGCCTACGCCGGGCGCATCGGTAACCTGTATGAAAAGCCCTCGCCGGCGGCCGACAAGGTCGCAGCCGAACTGCGCCGCCTGTACCCGCAACTGCAAGACGTGCCGGTGGTCAGCAGCTGGACCGGCCCCATCGACCGGGCCATGAAGGGTTTGCCGAACTTCGGCTACCTCGACCACCACCAGAACATCAGCTACGGCATTGGTTTTTCCGGCAACGGCGTGGCGACCACCGTGTTTGCCAGCCGCATCATCAAGTCGCTGGTCGAGCACGCCAATGACGAATGGGCCAACTGTGGCCTGGTCAACCAGAAGATGAAAATGCTGCCGCCAGAGCCGTTGCGTTTCTTTGGCGCGCACTTGGTGCGTGACGCCCTGGTTCGCAAGGAAACCCTCGAAGACCATGATCAGGATGCCGGTTTCGTCACCCGCCGCCTGGTGGCCATGGCCCCGGCCGGCTACGTGCCAGCCCAGAAAAAATAAGGAACGGACCGTGAGCGAACATATCGTACTGCTCGACGACGAGGGCCTGGCGCCCTCCACCCGCCTCAAGCGCCCCGACTGCGCGCACACCTGGCAGCAGTTTGCCTACACCGGCCCCGAGCAGATGCTCGACCACCTGCAGGACGCGACCATCGCGTTCACCTGCAGCGTGCCGCTGCGTGAGGAACACCTGCGCCAGTTGCCGAAGCTGAAGATGATCTCGCTGGCCCTCACTGGCCGCGATATCGTCGACGTCGATTACTGCGACGCCCATGGCATCGAGGTCGCCAGCGTGCCGGGCTATGCCGCCAACACCGTGGCCGAGCACAGCCTGGCGATGATCCTCGAACTGTTCCGCCGCCCGGCCGCGTTCACCCGGCTGATGCGTCAGGTGCATGCCGGCGAAAAACCGTACCAGAACATCTACTTCAACCACCGCATTCGCGATGTGCGCGACAAGCAGCTGGCGATCATCGGCAGCGGCCCGATCGCCCTGCGCCTGGCGCACCTGGCGCGAGCCTTCGGCATGCAGGTGCTGTTCGAAGACCGCGGCGGCATGCGTCAGGGCCCGGACTGCCGGCCGCTGGCCGAATTGCTGCGCAGCTGCGACGTGCTGTCGATCAACTGCCCACTGACGCCGGCCACCTACAACCTGATCGATGCGACGCAGTTGGCGCTGATGAAGCCCGATGCGGTGGTGGTCAACACCGGCCGTGGCGGCGTGGTCAACGAGGCTGCGCTGATTCAGGCGCTGCAGGCAGGCCGCCTGGGCGGCGTGGCGTTGGACGTGGTCGAGCAGGAGCCGCTGCACCCAAGCAACCCACTGTTCCAGTTGATCGACCGCGACGACTTTTTGCTCAACCCGCACATCGCCTGGAGCAGTGAAGATGCCATGCAGCAGTTGATGGACAGCGCCGTGGACAACATCAGCGATTTTGTCGCCCGCCAAGCCAACGCAAAAAGGATCCGAAGCGCATGAGCCTGGTCACCAAGAGCAACTATGTCGATGGCGCCTTCGTCGCGCTGGACAGCAGCAATGATGTGCTGGAAAACCGCAACCCGTCCAACCCCAGCGAGGTGGTCGAGCGTTTCGTGCGGGCCGACCAGGCGCTGACCGAGCGGGCCCTGCGGGCTGCCCGCCGCGCCGCGCCCGCCTGGGCCCGCAGCAACCCGCAGCAACGCGCCGACGCGCTGGACTTCATCGGCACAGAAATACTTGCCCGCCGCGAAGAACTGGCCATGCTGCTGTCGCGCGAGGAAGGCAAGGTCTTGCGTGAGGCACTGGGCGAGGTCGACCGGGCCGGCCGTTCGTTCAAGTTCTACGCCCAGGAAGCCCTGCGTGCCGAAGGCGAAAAGTACCCATCGGTGCGCCAGGACGTGGGCATCGATGTGTTCACCCAGCCACTGGGCGTGGTCGGCATCATCGCCCCGTGGAACTTTCCGATCGCCATCCCCGCGTGGAAGATCGCCCCGGCGCTGTGTTTCGGTAACTGCGTGGTGTTCAAGCCGGCCGAACGGGTGCCCTCCTCGGCCTGGGCGCTGGCCGAGATCATCTCGCGGGCCGGCTTGCCCGCCGGGGTGTTCAACCTGCTGATCGGGCCAGGGCGCAGCGTGGGCGACACTTTGATCCGCTCGCCGCTGGTCGATGGCATCAGCTTCACAGGCTCCGAGCACACCGGCCGGCAGATCGCCAGGCTGGCCGCCGAAGGTATGAAGAAAGTGCAACTGGAGATGGGGGGCAAAAACCCGTTGATCGTGCTGGACGATGCGGACCTTGAACAGGCAGTGGAGGTGGCACTGAACGGCTCGTTCTACAGCACCGGCCAACGCTGCACGGCAAGTTCTCGGGTGATCGTCACCAAAGGTATTCATGACGCCTTCGTGGCGCGCCTGGCGGAGCGCACCCGCGCGCTGAAGGTGGGCGATGCGTTGCAAGCGGCTACCGACATCGGCCCCGTGATCGACAGCCGGCAGCTGGAGCAGAACCTGTCATACGTGGCCTCTGGCCTTGAACAAGGCGCGAAGCTGGTGTGTGGCGGGCAGCATATCGACAACCAGGCAGATGCCTACCTGTTCACCCCTGCCCTGTTCACCGAGGTAACGCCGCAGATGCGCATCTACCGCGAGGAGATCTTCGGGCCGGTGCTGAGTGTGCTCAAGGTGAGTGATTACGACGCGGCGTTTGCGGCTGCCGAGGACACTGCATTTGGCCTTTCGGCCGGTATCGTGACCACTTCGCTGCGCCATGCCGAGCATTTCAAACGGCACAGTTCAGCGGGGATGGTGATGGTCAACCTGCCCACGGCGGGGGTGGATTATCACGTGCCGTTTGGCGGCAACGGCGCTTCGAGCCTGGGCTCGCGGGAGCAAGGGACCCATGCGCGGCAGTTCTTTACCCGGGTGAAGACCACTTACCAATTGGCGTAAACGGCGCTGGAGGCGCCATGCGGCGGCAACCCAGGAATTGAACTACTCGCACGTTGGGGTGCTCTTAAACACTGAGTGGTTTATTTCCTTGGGCTTCACGCTACTGGAGAATACGCTATGCGCCACCTATTCCTCGCCCCCGCGCTGCTGCTCCTGCTGCCTGCCGGTGCTGCCCTGGCCCGCGTCGACGCGGGCGACGTGGCCACCTCGGCCGGTGTTTCCGCTTCGTTGTATTCGACCTTCAAGGACGACAAACGGATCATCCCGGCCCGTGACGAGCTGTCTGCGTTCGTCGCCAGCGGTGGTGCGATCCGCGGCGCCTATGTGGAGTCGGCGCTGGAACAGGCGCGCAAGGACCATCCCGGCCTGCAGGCCAACGATGAAGAACTGGCCCGGGCCATACTGTCGCAGGACGACCCTGTCGCCGACCATTGATCACCCCGCCTCGAGCAAACCCGCACCTACCCTTTTAGCAGCATGAGCAGGTGCGGGTTTGTGCGTCAAAGATTCCGACAGGACTCGCAGCCGGCTGAAGGGGTGATAGGCTTCCAGCAACAATAACAATTGCCGCCGAGTGAGCCGATGAACATCCTCTACGACGAGCGGGTCGATGGGGCGCTGCCTGCCGTGGACCTGCCCGCCCTGCTGCAGGCCCTGCATCAAGCGTTGCCGGACCTGGCGATTCTGCACCGCGCCGAAGACCTCAAACCCTATGAATGCGACGGCCTCTCGGCCTACCGCACAGTGCCGCTGCTGGTGGTGCTGCCCGAGCGCCTGGAGCAAGTGCAGACCTTGCTGCAACTCTGCCACCAGCGCGGTGTGCCGGTGGTAGCGCGCGGTGCCGGCACCGGTCTCTCTGGCGGCGCCTTGCCACTTGCCAAAGGCATCCTGCTGGTGATGGCGCGCTTCAATCGCATTCTCGAAATCAACGCCCAGGGCCGCTTTGCCCGTGTTCAGCCCGGGGTACGCAACCTGGCCATCTCCCAGGCTGCCGCGCCCCATGGCCTGTACTACGCCCCCGATCCCTCATCACAGATTGCCTGCACCATCGGCGGCAATGTGGCGGAAAATGCCGGCGGCGTGCATTGCCTGAAGTACGGTTTGACCGTGCACAACCTGCTCAAGGTGGAGATGCTCACGGTCGAGGGCGAACGCCTGACACTGGGCAGCGACGCCCTCGACAGCCCCGGTTTCGACCTGCTGGCACTGTTCACTGGCTCCGAAGGCATGCTCGGCATCATCACCGAGGTAACCGTCAAGCTGCTGCCCAAGCCCCAGGTGGCGCGGGTGCTGCTGGCCAGTTTCGACTGCGTGGAGGATGCAGGCAGGGCCGTGGCCGAGATCATCGCCGCCGGGATCATCCCTGGCGGGCTGGAGATGATGGACAACCTGGCGATTCGCGCCGCCGAGGACTTCATCCACGCCGGCTACCCGGTGGACGCGGCGGCGATCCTGCTGTGCGAGCTTGATGGTGTCGAGGCAGACGTGCATGACGACTGCCAGCGGGTCGCAGCGGTGCTGACCCAGGCAGGCGCGCGCGAGGTGCGGCTGGCCTGCGACGAGGCCGAACGCGCGCGCTTCTGGGCCGGGCGCAAGAACGCGTTCCCGGCGGTGGGGCGCATCTCGCCGGACTACTACTGCATGGACGGCACCATCCCCCGCCGTGAGCTGCCCCGGGTGCTCAAGGGCATCAGCGAACTCTCCGAGCACTACGGCCTGCGTGTGGCCAACGTGTTTCATGCCGGCGACGGCAACATGCACCCGTTGATCCTGTTCGATGCCAACCGGCCAGGCGAACTGGAACGCGCCGAGGCCATCGGCGGCAAGATCCTCGAACTGTGCGTGGCCGTGGGCGGCAGCATCACCGGCGAGCACGGCGTCGGGCGGGAGAAGATCAACCAGATGTGCGCGCAGTTCAACCGCGACGAAATCACTTTGTTCCACGCAGTCAAGGCCGCTTTCGATCCGCAGGGTTTGCTCAACCCCGGCAAGAACATCCCTACCCTGCACCGCTGCGCCGAGTTCGGCGCGCTGCACGTGCACCACGGGCAGCTGCCCTTCCCCGAGCTGGAGCGCTTCTGATGAGCAAGGACCGCGACATGAGCCAGGCCCTGCTGGACCAGGTAAACCAGGCACTGAGGCTGGGCACCGCGCTGCGTATCCAGGGCGGCAACAGCAAGGCCATGCTGGGCCGCCCGGTGACCGGGGAGCTCGTAGATACCCGCAGCCATCGCGGCATTGTCAGCTATGACCCGACCGAGCTGGTGATTACCGCACGCGCCGGCACGCCGCTGCTGGAGATCGAAGCGGCGCTGCACGAAGGCGGCCAGATGCTGCCCTGCGAACCCCCACACCTGGGCGCCGAAGCCACCCTCGGCGGCGTGGTCGCTGCGGGCTTGTCCGGGCCACGGCGGCCATGGGCCGGGGCGGTGCGCGATTACGTGCTCGGCACACGTGTCATCACCGGCCACGGCAAGCTGCTGCGCTTTGGTGGCGAAGTCATGAAGAACGTTGCGGGGTACGATTTTTCGCGGCTGATGGCCGGTAGTTTCGGGTGCCTTGGCCTGCTCACCGAGGTGTCGCTGAAGGTATTGCCGCGGCCGCGCCAATGCCTGAGCCTGTGCCTGCCGATGGGCCGCCAGCAGGCGCTCGCGGCACTGGCCGAATGGGGCCAGCAGCCGCTGCCGATCAGCGCCGCCTGCCATGACGGCGAGGCACTTTACCTGCGCCTGGAAGGCGGTGAAGGCTCGGTGCAGTCGGCACGCCAACGCCTGGGGGGCGACGAGCTCGACAGCGGGTTCTGGCACGACCTGCGCGAACAACGCCTGGCCTTTTTCGACGACCCGGCGCCGTTGTGGCGGTTGTCCGTGCCCATCGCCAGCGGGGCGCTGAACTTGCCTGGGCGCCAGCTCATCGACTGGGGCGGTGCGCAGCGCTGGCTGAAGTCGAGCGCATCGGCCCAGTCGATTCGCGCAGCCGTCGCCCAGGTCGGCGGCCATGCCACCGGCTACGCGCCGGGTGAGGACAGCAGCGCACCACTGCCTGCGGCCCTCTTGCGCTACCACCGCGCACTCAAACAACAGCTCGACCCCCAGGGCATTTTCAACCCTGGCCGCCTGTACCCGGACCTGTGAGGCCCTGCCATGCAAACCAATCTGAGCGAAGCCGCCAAACGCCTGGCCCGCGCCGAAGAGGCCGAAAGCATTCTGCGCAGCTGCGTGCACTGTGGGTTCTGTACGGCCACCTGCCCCACCTACCAGTTGCTCGGCGACGAACTGGACGGGCCACGCGGGCGCATCTACCTGATCAAGCAGGTGCTCGAAGGCGCGCCGGTCACCGCCAGCACGCAACTGCACCTGGACCGCTGCCTGAGCTGCCGCAACTGCGAAACCACCTGCCCTTCCGGCGTGAAGTACCACGACTTGCTGGACATCGGCCGCGCCGTGGTCGAACAGCAAGTACCGCGCCCGCTTGGCCAGCGCCTGCTGCGCCAGGGCCTGCGGGCCGTGGTGCCGCGCCCCGCACTGTTCAAGGCCCTGAGCTTCACTGGCCAGGCGCTGCGCCCGCTGTTGCCAGCGGCACTCAAAAGCAAGTTGCCGGCCCAGGTCGCCGCACCCGGGCAACGACCGGCGCCGCGCCATGCGCGCCGGGTGCTGTTGCTCGAAGGGTGCGTGCAGCCTGCACTGTCGCCCAATACCAACGCCGCCGCCGCACGCCTGCTGGACCGCCTCGGCATCAGCGTCGAACCGATCCGCGAGGCCGGTTGCTGTGGCGCGGTGGATTACCACCTCAACGCCCAGGCCCAGGGTTTGCAGCGCGCCCGGCGCAATATCGACGCTTGGTGGCCGGCCATCGAGGCAGGTGCCGAAGCCATCGTGCAGACGGCAAGCGGCTGCGGCGCGTTTGTGCGCGATTATGCCCACCTGCTGGAGAAGGACACGCAGTACGCCGCCAAGGCTGCACGGGTCAGCGCCCTGTCCCGTGACCTGGTGGAAGTGCTGCGAGAAGAGCCGGTCGAGCAACTTGGCCTGTGCGCCGAACAACGCCTGGCCTTCCATTGCCCCTGCACCCTGCAACACGCTCTGAAGTTGGGCGGTGCGGTTGAAAGCTTGTTGATCCGATTGGGTTTTAGCCTGACCCCGGTGCCAGACGGCCATTTGTGCTGCGGCTCGGCCGGGACCTACTCACTGACCCAGCCTGAACTGTCACGGCAATTGCGCGACAACCGCCTCGACGCCTTGGAAAGCGGCAAGCCATCTATCATCGTCACCGCCAACATTGGCTGCCAAACCCATCTCGACGGGGCCGGGCGCACACCAGTCAGGCACTGGATCGAAGTCGTCGATGCAGCTTTGAACCAGGAGAACAGCCAGGCATAGCAAGCCCGTGGTCGGCCAGGCACACTTCGCCCGCGTGTTCGACGATGGCGGCCTCTGCTCGAAAATCGCCATGACATCTATGCCATAACCACATCTCGTCCCGCCTGTAGACCTGGTAAATTTGCCAGTTGCCTAGGAAATGCCAGCCCCTTACTAATGGGCAGCCGCACCCTTTCCCTGAGCAGGAGCACCTCACCATGGCAAAGCTTACTCTTACACAGTACCTCACTTACCTTGGCACTGAGACTCGCACGATGGGGTGGGGTGCACTTCTGATTTATGACCGTGCCAAGACAAACGCGTTGCTGGCACAGGAGTACATAGAGCGCTTCGATAAAGATCAGTACTTTCCGCCGTTCAACGAGTCCGAAGAAACCGATCAGAACGCCTGGTCCGACATGCAAGACTTCATCCTCGACAGACCTCGCCTTTCATTCACCAACTCCAACATAGCCAGTTCACGCGCGCGTTTGAGCATGAAAGTTGTCGGTGGTAAATACGTCACCTTGGTCAAGCCCGTCGGCAACCGATTACTGGATATTACCAGTATCGCGCTGATGGACCCGCTGAATGCCCCCTCGCTGCACATGGACATCCGCCTTGAAGAAAGCAATGGAGGCACTATCACCGACGAGGGACGCGTGCTCCTCGACTTGTCCAGGGGTGAAAGCTACACCTTCCATCTTTCCAGTTCGGAAGACCGTAATAGAAAACTGGGGTTGGCACTGGAACAAGAATTTCGCAGTTGGGATGATTCGCGAAAGGTTTTTGAACTCAGCCGTATCGTGGCGGGCGACGATGACCTGCAGCCCCACTCATTCGCGGTTAGAACCCACTCCGCAGCGCGTGCGGGCAGCGCATCCGTCAGCCTGGAAGAAGACCAGGAAGAAGGCGCCGTGTTGATTGGCGTCGCGCTAAAAGGCATGGGCAATGGCATGTTCCCGATCAATGACAGGGACATGCCCTACTTGCTACCGATGGTAGGCCCAAACGAAGAACCCTATTCAATGAACATCTTGCTGTCCAATCAGCAGTGGATAGCGATCTCCTTGGGCCAGGCACTGCAGAATCTGGAGGCCATCCGGGCTATTGTCCTCAATTACCCTACCACCCCGACCGGTAAGGTAACAGGGGTCGCCGCCAGGGCCGGTGAAATCATGCCGGAGACCTTTTCTTATAGACTCCCAGAGAATTTTAGGTGGTACAGGCGGACGCGCGCTTACTCACTGTATATCTATGAGGTCCTACCTGCGTCGATTGACATTGGCGGCGCCATTGAATTCAAGGTTATCGATGACACCATCCAGCTCATGTGGCAAAGCCCCAATACAGTCCGCCACGTGAAATTCCATATCAACGATAGAAACGGTGACGCCTCAAAAACTTACCCGGCCACTATAGACACCCGCTTTAGCGTTAAGTACGCGTTTGTCATCCTCACAGAAGGCCCGGACAAAGGGAAACTCAGATTAGAACAAGTTGGCGAACTTGAAGACCACTTCACCATGGCCATAGAAGATGCAACCGGGGATTTTGATGTACTCAATCAGTTCCACAGTAGTATAATCGCAGCTTGGCACAGAGCAATGCTCGAAACATTCAACCGGTTTGTAGCTGTCATCACAGGTGCCGAAGTGACAATCAATGCCATGCACCTCAACCATTTGCTATTCCGCAGCCAACAAGCGGCCGAACCGCGCAACGTGTATACCCCCTGTGACCTGACCTTGCTGGGCACCTTGGCACCCGACCGCTTGCACTTCGCAATCTCGCCATTGGAACCGGTCGTCGCTGCGGGTGGCGTTCAGCCCTTCTCGATCACGCCCAGCAACGCGCAAGTCAAATGGTCTGTCGACAATTTACCGGGTGAAACGGGTGACAAAGGCGCAATCGGTGAGGACGATGGGCTCTACATCGCGCCCCCTGCAAGTAGCTTTGAAGGCGAAACCTCGCGCCGCATCCTGATCACGGCTCGCGATGGCGACAAGTTCAGCCAGGCGCTGGTCAGCATTACGGTCAGCGATATCTCTGTTTACCCCCACCTGCAGGTGGCGCAGTTCGGCGGCGCACGTTATGTGCTGGTAGGTGGGGACGGCAATGGACAGGAACTGGATTGGGAAATGGCGCCCGGTGGCAAGGGTACCCTGCGTCGTCCTGACCCTGAAGGTTTAGATTCTGATCTGGACATCCCGGAGGGCCAGGACGTCTGCATCTACGTCAGCCCGGACCGTGACCCTTCTGGTGGACAGGGGGATGTGGAGCAAGCGCTACATCTGGATCAGGTTGTGGCACGGAACGTTTCCGGGAACGCACGGACCATTGACCTGTTGGTCCCCTGGAGCAATCCCAATGCATGGTTCGAGGTGGAAGCACATCCGCAGGGTGTAAAACTGTCAATGTGGGTGGACGCAATTGGAGGCGCTGAAGAGATCCCACCGGAAGATGCCTTCTGGTACCTGGTCAAGGGGAGCGGACAACTGAACCAGAACATCTACACACCCTCTGAGTCATCAAACGATTATGCAATCATCGCTGCAGTCGAGGACTACAGCCGATTGACGTATGCCTACATCGTGCTGCCTCTGCCTTTTATCGCACTGCGTAAGTTCAATGCATTGCGCCACGCCGGGGATAGCGGCAAGGACAAGTGACCACCCTTGGCGCAAGCTGCAACTGATCCAGGCATGCATCTACGTGCACCAAAAGGCAGGCTGCAGCGCACAGACGTAGCCTGCCCATTGGCCAACTCAGACCTTTCTTACAAGCTATTCGGAATCGGCTTACTTGTGGCTTTCCGCCAGTAAAAACATGATCAGCATTCTCGATCCAGAGGAGGCTGCGCATGCACCCACAGAACCGCACAACCGCCGAACTACGCAGCGCCCTGCGTGAATTGATCGCACACGAAATAAGTAACCCGGACGATGACCCGCACCTGTCGGGGGTGCTGTTTTTCTGCGCCACCGACGAGCGCACCCGTGAGTTGATCGAACGCATCGAGCTGCTGGCCAGCGAGGTGTTCTTCGACGCCAGTGGGCGTGCCATTAGCCACAGAATGCAGGCTATTGCGGTTGACGGGGTGCGTATCAAGCAGAAGCACAAGGCGCCAGCCGATGAGACGGTGATACGCATCGCATTACCCGAAAAAGGCTACATCACCGTGAGTACGGCACGCTTGTAAAAGCGCCACATTCGCACTGTGCGATGAATTGCGATCCGCTATCCTCAGCATTCCCCTGCTCCGGACCGTTTCATGGAACTGCACATCCGCCTGGAAGGCCGCAAAGGCCTGGCCGACCAGCTCTACCAGCAACTGCGCGCGGGCATCGACAGCGGCCACCTGGCCGCTGGCACCCAACTGCCACCTACCCGTCTGCTCGCTGAACAACTGGGCGTGTCTCGCAAGACCGTGGCCGAAGCCTACTCGCGGCTGACCTACGACAACCTGCTCAGTGGCGTGGTCGGCCGTGGCTCCTTCATTACTCCGCAACTGCCTTTGCGCACCAACGAAGTGGCCGCTATTCCACTGGCGGGTGCCGCATCCCTCGAGCGTTGGCAACAACGCGCTACCGTGCTGGGCAGGCGGCAACTGCAAGCACCGTCGCGCTATGACTTCGTCGGCGGCACCTCGAGCAAGGCGCAGTTCCCCTTCGACCAGTGGCGCAGCTGCCTCAACTACGCCCTGCGCCGCAGCCAGCGCCATCCAGAGCGGCAGTTCACTGCCCAGGGCCTGCCCGAACTGCGCGAAGCCATCGCCCACCACATCGCCTACGCCCGCGGCGTGCACTGCAGCGCCGCAGACGTGCTGGTGTGCAATGGTGCGCAACAGGCGCTCGACCTGATCGCGCGGGTGCTGATCGAACCCGGTTGCCCGGTGGCCATGGAGGACCCCGGTTACCCGCCAGCACGGCAACTGTTTCTGGCCTTGGGCGCACGCCTGCAGTCAGTAGCGGTGGATGATGAAGGGATGTGCGTCGAACAGATCGCCGATGGCACACGGCTGATCTACGTGACCCCTTCGCACCAGTTCCCATTGGGTATGCCGATGAGCGAACCGCGCAGGCGGGCCTTGTTGGCACGCGCCGCCGAGCTTGGCGCATTGATCATCGAGGACGACTACGACTGCGAATTCCGCTACCAAGGGCCGGCCGCCGACGCCCTGCAGCGCCTTGACCGACATGGCCTGGTCGCCTACGTCGGGACCTTTTCCAAGACCCTGCTGCAGGAGTTGCGCCTGGGCTATGCCGTGCTGCCGCCCGCCGTGCTGCAGGCCGCCTGCGTGGCCAAGCACCTCAGCGACTGGCACAGCCCGACCCTGCTGCAATGGGCCCTGGCGCGCTTCATCAGCGAAGGCCACCTGAACAGGCACATCCGCCGCTGTCACGACGTCTACAGTGCACGCCGCGAACGCATCCTCGCACGCCTGGAGGGCGACCTGTCGCCCTGGTTCAGCGCCGTGCCGGCCAGCGCCGGTTTCCACCTGAGTGCGCTGGCCAAGCCTGGGGTGGATGTCGAGCTGCTGGCCAACCTCGCACGCAAGGTGGAGGTCGGCCTCTATTCGCTGGCACCGTTTTTCAGCGAGGTGCCGGTGCGTCCCGGGCTGGTGCTAGGCTTTGGCGCCATCGAGCTGCTCGACATCGACACCGCACTCGACCGCGTCCGCGATACCCTGCAACGCCTCAGTTGACCGGCGCTGCCTGGCCATTGGCCGCCGGCCGCGCGATGGCGGCGGCATAACCGCGTGGCGCGAAACACGCTGTCACCAGCAGCATTGCCAGCACCGTGACGGTCAACAGCGTCCATGACGCCTGGAAGTCACCACTGACATCGCGCAGCCAACCGGTGATGTACGGCACGATGCCGGTGATGATGAAGCCGATACCCTGGACAAAGGCCGCCAGGCCGCCAGCCTCGGCGGGCGTTTTCAGGTGTTCCAGGGTCAGTGTCAGGCTCTGGCTGAAACAGGCCCCGAGGCCGAAGCCGATCATCGCCACCCACAGGCCCATCGACAGCGTTGGCGCCAGCAACAGGCCAAGGAAACCTGCCAGCTGGATCGACAGCGCCAGCCACAACCCCGGCCGACGATCCACCCAACGGCGCAGCAACAACGGCAGGCCCAGCGCGCCGGCAACCTGGAAGATCGTCATCAGTCCCACCAGGTCGCCGCCGCCCTGGGCGGTGCCGCCATGCTCCAGGTGATAAGCCGGCAGCCAAGCGACCATGCTGGTGTAACCGCCATTGATCAGACCGAAATACAACGCCAGCAACCAGGCACGTCGCGTACCAAACCAGTGCCCGCCAGCGGCACCCGCCAGCTTGGGCGCATCCTGGCGTGGCCGCAGCAGCGTCCAGGCCAGCATCGCCAGCAGTGCCGGAATAGCCCACAGGCCCAGCCCGGCCTGCCAGTGGCCAAAGTAGCCACTGATATGCGGCCCAAGCACCGCCGCCAGGCCACCACCACTCATCAGCGCCGCGGAATACATGCCCATGGCGCCTGCCAGGCGACCCGGGAACCAGCGGTTGACCAGCCCCGGCATCATGCCTTGGACCACCGCGACGCCGAGGCCGGCGACCACTGCGCTGGCAATGAGCGCCCAGGCGCTGCCCAGTTGCAGGCGCCACAGGCAGGCCAGCGCGATCGCCGCAAGGCCGGCGAGCATGCCGCCATGCTCGCTGATCCAGCGCCGCAGCCAGGGTTGCAACAACGGCACCAGGCCCATGCACAGCACCGGCAGCGCGGTCAGCAGCGCCGCCTGCTGGTAACCCAGGCCCGTGCTGGCGCGCATGGGTTCGAGCAGTGGCCCGATGCTGGTAAGGATCGGCCGCAGGTTCAGTGCCAGCAGCATCACCAGCAACAGGTTCAAGGCCGCTCTCATTGCGCGTTGGCCTGTTGCCACTCAAGGTACAGGTCGGCTTCACCACTCGGTTTCAGCGCCCGCAATGGCAGGCTCTGCTGCTGCGGTGGGCGCGTCATCTGCGCGTAGACTGCAGCCGTGGACAACCCATAGGGCTCGCCCTCATCGTTGCCATAGGCGAACCAGGCCCGTTCGATGCCGCACAGGTGCATGGCCGCCAGGCACATCGGGCACGGGTGGCCGCTGGCATAGATCTCGGCGCCGTCCAGGCGCGCCTGGCCCAGGGCATGGGCGGCCTTGCGAATGGCCAGCAGTTCGGCATGGGCGGTCGGGTCCTGGCTGCTGTGGATCTCGTTGACCGCGCGTGCTACCACGCGCCCCTGATACACCAGCACGGCGCCAAAAGGCCGGCCACCGGCTTTGATGTTGGCACGGGCCAGATCGAGTGCTTCGCGCATGTAGCGTGCTTCGGACATGAATCGGTTCTCCTGTTGCAAGACCTGGCCATTATCCCGGCTTGCAGGCCTTGGCAGAAATGAAGAGATTGGATGCACCTCAGTGGCCACCTGAATGCACCGATTGGCCTCCCGGCAAACGCTGCGATTGGCTATCGGGCCGATCGACGCACAGCGCTAAGGTAGCGCCATGTCCACCCCACACCTTCTGGAGAACACCATGAACACGCGTATCGAATGGGCCAAGCACGCACCGGAAGCCTACAAAGCCATGGTTGGCCTGGAACAGGCGCTGGCCAAGAGCGGCCTGGAAAACTCGTTGCTCGAACTGGTGCGCCTGCGCGCTTCGCAGATCAACGGCTGCGCCTATTGCATCAACATGCATGCCAATGACGCACGTAAAGCAGGCGAAACCGAAGCCCGCCTGCAGACGCTGAGTGTGTGGCAGGAAACCGCCTATTTCACCCCGCGCGAGCGCGCCGCGCTGGCCTGGGTAGAAAACCTGACCCGCCTGCCTGAGCGCGGTGCGCCACAGCCTGAGTACGAGGCGCTGCAAGCCCATTTCGAGCCGCAGGAAGTGGTCAACCTGACACTGGCCATCGCCACCATCAATGCCTGGAACCGCTTCGGCGTCGGGTTTGCCATGGTTCCGGCGTGATCGATTGCTGATTGCCCGTACCGGCCTGTTTGCGGCCGGTACGGGCACACTTACCGCGCAACCAACCTGGCGCGATAGCTGCCCGGGCTCTGCCCGGTCCATTTCTTGAACGCCCGGTGAAACGCGCTGGGTTCCTGAAACCCCGCCAGCTCAGCCACTTCGGCGATGCTCAGTACCCCTTCGCGCAGGTGTTCAAACGCCATCGCCCGGCGCACTTCGTCCTTGATCTGCTGGTACGAACGCCCCTCCCGCTCCAACTGCCGGCGGAAGGTGCTGGCGCTGGTTCCCTGCTGCTGCGCCAAAGCCGCCAAGGTCGGCCACTGCCCATAGCGCCGCGCGCGCAGGTGGCGATAGACCTCGGCCACCAGGCCATTCTGGTTGCGAAAGCGAATCACCAGGCCTTGGGGCGCGCTACGCAAGAAGCCCTTCAAAGCCTGCAGATTCTGCACCACGGGCAGGCGCAAGTAAGCGCTGTCGAACTCCACTTCGGTACGCCCACTGCCCAGGCGCAGGTCAGGCCCCCACAGCAGCAGGTCGTCGTCCTGGGCAGGGCGCGACACCGCCAGTTCGGTGCGGTCGATGCCGATGCGCCGCCCCGCCAGCCAGCACAGCAGGCCGATCATCAGCACCAGGTAGGTTTCCTCGGCGTATACCCGGGTCAGCGGGTCGGCGATGCTCGACTGCACGCTGATCACTGCCCTGCCCGCGCGCACCGTGAGGCTGCCGCGCAGGTCACGCAGGAACAAGCCAAAACCGCCCATGCACTGACGCAGGGCTTTTTCCAGGTTCGGCTCCAGAATCAGGCCGCGGCAGATCAAGGCAAAGCTGCCCAGCGGCATGCCGTGGCTGTCGAGGCGGAAGAACTCGTCGTCCAACCGTTGAATCAGCGCCAGCCACAGCTGCGCGAATGCCTTGGCCGGCACCCGGGCCTGAGGCTGGTCGAGCCACTGTGGATCGATGCCGACCGCACGCAGGTGTGCATCGCGCACGTCCGGGCGGTCGCGCAGGGCGTGCAGCATGGCCTTGAGGAAGTACACGGCGACCGTATCGCTATCGCGCATGGCGGGTTTCGCTGTCTATGCTGAGTGGCAAAAACTGCCAGGTTGAATGAACAGATCCGGCATAGGCTCTGGCAGAGCCTTTGCCTAGACTCGGGTGAACAAAGGGATCGCCGGCCATTCTCGCAGAGCCAGGCCCGGTCCCGCCATGCCTTCGCAATCGGAGCCCTTATGAGCAGCGCAGAAATCTACGTCGTCAGTGCCGTCCGTTCAGCCATTGGTGGCTTTGGCGGTTCTCTCAAGGACCTGCCGCTGGCAGACCTCGCCACCGCCGTGACCCGCGCCGCCATCGAGCGTGCCGGCGTGGATGCCGGGCAGATCGGCCACATGGTGATGGGCAGCGTGATCCCCACCGAGCCGCGTGATGCCTACCTGGCCCGGGTGGCGGCGATGAACGCCGGCATCCCCAAGGAAACCCCGGCCTTCAACGTCAACCGTCTGTGCGGCTCGGGCTTGCAAGCCATTGTTTCGGCAGCGCAGTGCCTGCTGCTGGGCGACACCGACGTGGTCCTGGCGGCGGGCGCCGAGTCCATGAGCCGCGGCCCGTACTTGCTGCCGCAGGCACGTTGGGGCGCGCGCATGGGCGACTTGCAAGGCATCGACTACACCGTCGGCGTGCTGCAGGACCCCTTCGAACACTTCCACATGGGCATCACCGCCGAAAACGTTTCGGCCAAGCATGGCATCACCCGTGAAATGCAGGACGCGCTGGCCCTGACCAGCCAGCGCCGCGCCGCACGCGCCATCGCTGAAGGCCGTTTCAACAGCCAGATCGTCCCGCTGGAACTGAAAACCCGCAAAGGCAGCGTGCAGTTCAGCGTCGATGAGCATGTGCGTGGCGATGTCACCGCAGAACAGCTGGCCGCCATGAAGACTGTGTTCAAGAAAGACGGCACCGTCACCGCCGGCAATGCCAGTGGCATCAACGACGGCGCTGCCGGCCTGGTGCTGGCCAGCGGTGACGCCGTGCGCCGTCTGGGCCTGAAGCCGCTGGCACGCCTGGTGGCTTACGCCCATGCCGGCGTCGAGCCCGAGCTGATGGGCCTGGGCCCGATCCCGGCGACCCGCAAGGTGCTGGAAAAAACCGGCCTGCGTGTGCAGGACCTGGACGTGATCGAGTCCAACGAGGCCTTCGCCGCCCAGGCCTGCGCCGTAGCCCGTGCGCTGGACTTCGACCCGGAAAAGGTCAACCCGAACGGTTCGGGTATCTCCCTTGGCCACCCGGTCGGCGCCACCGGAGCGATCATCGCCACCAAGGCCATTCATGAGCTGCACCGCATTCAGGGCCGCTACGCCCTGGCCACCATGTGCATCGGCGGCGGCCAAGGCATCGCCGTGGTCTTCGAGCGCGTCTGAGGGAAACTGCCCCATGAACATTGAACAAATTGCCGTGATCGGCGCAGGCACCATGGGCAACGGTATCGCTCAAGTGTGCGCGGTGGCGGGCTACCAGGTGCTGCTGGTGGACGTGTCCGATGCCGCGCTGGAGCGTGGCGTGGCAACCTTGAGCAAAAACCTGGAGCGCCAGGTCAGCAAAGGCACGCTCAACGCCGACAAAGCCGAGGGGGCGAGAACCCGCATCCGCACCAGCACCGACTATGCCCAGCTCAGTGGCGCGCAGTTGGTGATCGAGGCGGCCACCGAAAACCTGCAGCTCAAGCAGCGCATTCTGCAGCAAGTGGCCGCCAACGTTGCCGCCGACTGCCTGATTGCCACCAACACCTCGTCGCTGTCGGTCACGCAACTGGCCGCGAGCATCGAGCACCCGGAGCGCTTCATCGGTGTGCACTTCTTCAACCCGGTGCCGATGATGGCCCTGGTCGAGATCATCCGTGGCCTGCAGACCAGCGACAGCACCTACGCGCAGGCCTTGCTGGTGACCGAAAAGGTCGGCAAGACCCCGATTACCGCCGGCAACCGCCCAGGCTTCGTGGTCAACCGCATCCTGGTGCCGATGATCAACGAAGCGATCTTCGTGCGCCAGGAAGGCCTGGCCAGTGCCGAGGACATCGACACCGGCATGCGCCTGGGCTGCAACCAGCCGATCGGCCCCTTGGCACTGGCCGACCTGATTGGCCTGGATACCCTGCTGGCGATCATGGAGGCCTTCCATGAGGGCTTCAATGACAGCAAGTACCGCCCTGCCCCGTTGCTCAAGGAAATGGTCGCGGCCGGTTGGCTGGGGCGCAAAAGCGGCCGCGGTTTCTTCACCTATTGAGGAGCGAGTGCCATGCCCCCGGTCAACGCTGCGATGCGCTGTGCCAGCTTTGAAGAGCGACGTGACCAGGCCATGGCGCTGTTTGCCGAAAAGGGTTTTGGCCAGGTCAGCATGCGTGAACTGGCAGCCCACGTGGGGTTGACCGCCGGTTCGCTGTATCACCACTTCCCGAGCAAGCAGGACCTGCTGTACGACTTGATCGAAGAGTTGTACGAGGAGCTGCAGGCCACCCTGGACCAAGGCCGCCGCGCCATGGCCCGGGGGGCATCGGCGTTGTCGTGCCTGATCGCAGCGCATTGGCAGTTGCATGCCGAGCGGCCCTTGCAGTTTCGCCTGGCAGAGCGGGATTTATGTTGTTTGAGCGAGGCGCAACAGACTCACCTGGCGTCGTTGCGCAAGCGCTATGAGGCAGGGTTGCTGCGTTTGATTGCACCGCAGGCGAAACTGCCAGGGCAAGCGCTGGAGGCTACTGCGCATGTGCTGGCGACGTTGCTTAACCAACTGCCGGGGTTGCTCAAGTCATTGCCTCAAGCGCAAGGCTTGGAGCTGATGGAGAACTTGCTGGTCGGTGGGATCGAGCGGACGCTGCGATAGCCTGCCAGGGCCTCTTCGCGGGGCAAAGCGGATCGCCGCACCGCCGCGAAGGCCAGCTGCCTCAGCGCAACAGCGCCTGAATCTGTTCGTGCAGGGTATCCAGGTCGAACGGCTTGGCCAGGATCGGCGCCTTGCGCGTGATCGGGCTGCCCGATTCGAGAATCTCCGCCGGGTAGCCACTGATGAAAATCACCTTGAGCTCCGGTCGAAGTTTTACCGCAGGCTCGGCGATCTCCACCCCCGAGATGCCCCCTGGCAATCGAAAATCAGTGACCATCAAATCCAGGTGCGGCTTGCTCGCCAGGATCTTGAAGGCCTGCTCACCGTCTTCGGCCACCAGTACGTGATAACCCTCGCCTGCCAGGTAATCACGCAAAATCATGCGAATGGCCGGTTCATCCTCGACCACCAGCACCACATCTTGTGCATCTTCACTCATGATAACGCCTTGAAATTCTTACAGTTGGCCATCTGACCCCAGGCTTACGCAGAGGTTGCCCGCGCCTGGTCGTTTTGTTGTTGGAACGTTGCCAGCGGCAATTGCAGGGTGAATGTGGCGCCCTGGCCTTCCTCGCTGTCAACCAGAATCCGCCCACCGTGGGCCTGGACGATCTGCTCGGAGATAAACAGCCCCAACCCCAGCCCACCACTGGCCTGCTGCGCAGCGACCCGCTCGAACTGCTGGAAGATCCGCTGCTGGTTGGCGGCGCTGATACCGATGCCGTGATCCTGCACCTGAACCCAGGCCATGCCATCCTGTTCGAACACGCGAACTTCCACCGGCTTGCGTTCGCCGTAACGCATGGCATTGGACAACAGGTTGGCCACCACTTGTTCAATCCGAAACTCGTCCCACTCGCCCTGCAACGTTTCGCAGCACTGCAGCGCAATGTGCGTTTCCAGCGCCGTGGCCTGGGCCGTGAAGTTTTCCACCAGGCCACGCACCAGCTGGCCGATGTCAAACACCTTGGGCCGCAACGACAACTTGCCGGTACGGATGCGCGAGACGTCGAGCATGTCCTCGATCAAGCGGATCAGGCTGTTGATCTGCCGTTCGTCACGTTCGACCATAGCCTGCAGCTTGTCGGCGCTGAAAGCCTCCAGGTTGCCCCGTGCCAGGTGCATCTTGCGCAGCTGGGTTTCCAGGATCAGGCCATTGAGCGGCGTACGCACCTCGTGCGAGACGATCGACATGAAGTCGTCGCGCATGCGCACTGCATGCTCCAGCTCGCCCCGCGCCAGTTGCAGCTGGTTCAGCAATATCTCCTGCTCCTGGCGGCTGCGCTCCAGGGCTTCGAGCTGCCGACCTAGCACCTTGCGCTGGCGGAACAGGTCGACGAACACCGAGACCTTGCTTTTTACCGCCAGGGTGTCGAGCGGCTTGTGCAGAAAGTCCACCGCCCCGCTCTCGTAGCCCTTGAAGGCGTAATTCATCTCGCGCCCCGCCGCACTGACGAACACGATCGGGATGTTCTTGGTCTTGTCGGTGCCGCGCATCAGTTCGGCCAGCTCGAAGCCGTTCATGCCCGGCATCTGCACATCGAGAATGGCCAGCGCGAATTCGTGCTCCAGCAGCAGCGACAACGCAGCTTCGGCAGACTGGGCCTGGTGCACCTCGCGATCTTCGCCCTGGATCAGGGCATCGAGCGCCAGCAGGTTTTCCGGCAGATCGTCGACGATCAGCAGTTTGGCGATGGTGTGGCTTAGCATGCGCGAATTTCCAGGGTCGCGAGCAGTTGCCCGATACCGCTCAGAGTAAGGATATGGTCGGGCTGATGCAGGGCCAGCGCGGCCTCCGGCATCAGGGCGACCTGTGCGTCGCGAGGGTCCTGGACAATTGTGCGGCCCCCATTGTTCTTGATGTAGGCAAGGCCCTTGGCGCCGTCTTCGTTGGCACCGGTGAGCAGCACGCCAAGCAAGCCGTCGCCATAGGCATCGGCCGCCGAAATGAACAGGAAATCGATCGCCGGGCGCGAGAAATGCACAGGTGCTTCCTGGCTCAGCGACAGCGTCAGGTCGTGCTCCACCGACAAGTGATAGCTTGGCCCCGCCACGTAGACCTGCCCGGCACTGATCCGTTCCTTGTCGCACGCCTCGCGCACCGGCCGGTGCAAGCGCCGCTGCAGCACTTCGGCCAGTTGGCTGTGGCGGTCGTCCGGCAGGTGCAGCACGCACAGCACCGGGAGGGTGAACGCCGGAGGCAGCGCGCCGAGCACCTCGAACAGTGCCGCCACCCCGCCCGCCGAGGCGCCAATCACCACTGCACGTATGCCGTTCATGATTTGCGGTAGATCCGTTCAGGCTTGACCAGCGGCTCGAAGCGCTCGCTGTAGGCCGAAAAATCTACCGACTCCTTGCTGCCCAGCACCAGGAACCCCCGGTGGCAGAGCGACTCATGGAACAGCCCCAGGGCCCGGTCCTGCAGGTCCTTGTTGAAGTAGATCAGCACATTGCGGCACGACACCAGCTGGGTTTCGGAGAACACGCTGTCGGTGGCCAGGCTGTGGTCGGCGAAGGTCACATTGTCGCGCAGGCTGCTGTCCATGATGGCGTTGCCATAGGCCGCAGTGTAGTACTCGGCGAAGTCGCGGCGGCCACCGGCCAGGCGGTAGTTTTCTTCATACTCGCGCATGCTCTGCATCGAGTAGATACCTTGCTTGGCCTTGTCCAGCGAATGCGGGTTGATGTCGGTGGCATAGAGGATGGTGCGCTCGAGCAGGCCTTCCTCTCGCAGCAGGATGGCCATCGAGTACACCTCTTCACCGGTGCTGCAGCCGGCGACCCAGATCTTGATCGACGGCCATGTGCGCAGCAGCGGCACCACTTCGTTGCGCAGCGCCAGGAAGTGGCTTGGGTCACGGAACATCTCGCTGACCGGGATCGTCAGGAACTGCAGCAACTGCATGAACATGCCCGGGTCGTGCAGCACCCGCTCCTGCAGCGCCGAGACTGTCAGGCAGTCGAACTGGCGCAGGGCATGAAGGACCCGGCGCTTGATCGAAGCGCCGGAATAGTTGCGGAAATCGTAGCTGTACTTGAGGTAGATCGCCTCGATCAGCAGCCGGATCTCGATGTCGGTGTTGCGCTCGCTAGTCAAATTCGCTCCAGTTGCGGCAGCCACACCCGGATCAACGAGAACAGGCGGTCCAGGTCGATCGGTTTGGCCAGGTAATCATTGGCGCCAGCCTGCAGGCAACGCTGCTGGTCATCCTTCATCGCCTTGGCGGTCACGGCGATGATCGGCAGCTTGCGCCAGCGCGCTTGCTGGCGGATCAGCCGGGTCGCCTCGAAGCCGTCCATTTCCGGCATCATCACATCCATCAGCACCAGGTCGATGTCGTCATGCTGTTCCAGGCGTTCGATGGCCTCGCGCCCGTTGCGGCCGATCTCGACGATGGCGCCCTT
>NZ_JANIAG010000081.1:0-23919 GCF_028682155.1 Pseudomonas sp. 39004 | reverse complement strand
GCTCTTCCGATCTATTCACGACTGGAGCTCGGCAGCCGTGTTCTTCTTCCAGCCCCTGAGGTTCATGAGGCACAGCACTACCTGCAGCACAATCAACGCCCAGGCCTGAGCGTGCCAGCCCCAGACTGACCACAGTAGGTTGCTGGCAATGAAACAGCAGAAGCCAATCTTGCGACGCCCGGCGCGGCGCGAGCCTATGCACCAGGCCGCCAGTACCGTGACCGCCATGGCAGGCCATTGCAGCAATTCTATCCAGTTCGTCATCAACGCCAATCCCAACGAATTTCCTTACTGCGCGCCTGCCAGGGCGAGCCGAGAGGGCCCCGGCACGGCGCACTCGAATCAAGCGGCGCGCTGCTCGCTCTTGAGCAGTTTCTTCTGCGCTTCCATGGCCAGCCCCAGCTCTTCCAGCTGGCTCTTGCCCAGCAGCTTCTTGGCCGTCGGGAACAGCTCGCCTTCCTCTTCCTCGATGTGATGCTCCAGCAGCTCTTTCATCACCTTGACCCGCCCGGCGAATTCCAGGGTGCCGGTTTCGGTATGAAGCAGATCAGGCAGCACCAGTGAATCGACGGTGCGGTGCTCTTCCTTCGCTTCGTAATACATCTTGGCTTCTTCCTTGCCACCGGCCTGTTTGATCGCGGGGTAGAGGATGTCTTCCTCCAGGGCGGTGTGGACTTGCAGTTCCTGTTCAATCCGATGCAGCAGTTCAGCGCGTTTCTTTACGGCACGTTCAGTGGTCGAAGACAGTTCTTCCAGCAGCTTTTTCACCACCTTGTGGTCTTGAACCAGCAGATCGATAGCATTCATGTCGTCACCTCAGTGCGGGCGGGTTAATACAGGCTTCCTAGGCATTGAGTCGACCTTGTGCAGCAGGGTTCAACAAGGATGATGGTTGGCGTGCTTGTCTTGGGCTTGGAGGTGTCGCGAACATCAAGCGCCGCCCGCGCGGCGCTCGATCTGACAGGCGCTAAAAATGCACTGGCGAGCACCTTGTAGCCCAAATGCAATCCCACCCCCCAAAAAACAGGGAATTTCGAATTGGCATGGAAATCTCATGGTAACTATGAGAAATAGTTCATCTCGTTAACCCTGTTTCAACCTCCTACCAAAAATAAGCAGAAGGGGGCTTCATGAGTTGTCTGATTTGCGCGGGATATGCCGAATCCGTCGAGTGTTCGACGGGGTGGGAAGAGCGTCACTGTTCGCAATGCGGGTGCTACCGAATGTCCCAAGCGTTGGTTCTGGTGATGATGGAAGAGGGGCAGATCTTCGATACCGCACGGATGCGTGAGTGGCTGACGACGCGGCGCAGTGTGGTGCCCGTCCCGTCTATCGAGGTTCATCACGCCATCCTGGTTCAGTAAACCCTGGACGAAATTGTGGCCTTCATGAAGTGTCCGGTATTCAGGCGCGGTCCCCGCGCAGCCAGCGCTCGTAGTAGTGACCCAGCCGGGTCAGCCCATACAGGGCGCCCTCGTGCATGACCTGCGCACGTTCCCCAAAGAATCGCTGGGTACGGGTAAACACTGCGATGGGTTCGCCGGCAAAAGCCCAGGCAAAGCACAGTGTGCCGGGTAGAACCCCCGATGCCTGGCCAGGCCCGGCTACGCCGGTGGTTGCGATGACGACATTGGCATCGCTGTCCTTCAATGCACCTAATGCCATTTCCCAGGCCACGGCCTCGCTGGTCAGGCCATAGCGCTCGATGGTTTGCGGGTTCACGCCCAACAGACGCTTCTTGGCCGTGGGTGAGTACACCACGTAGCCGCTTTCAAGCACTTCCCCTGCACCCGGGTAGGCGGCCAGCAATGCAATCATGCAGCCTGCCGTGCAGGATTCCGCCGTGGTGAGTACCAACTGGTGGTCTTTGAGGTAGCCGAGCACTGCCAGCACGGGATCGCACGCCATTTTGGTTTCGACTCATGAATGCTTGTGCGGTGGACGTGGCACACAGGCAAATGGTTCAGCGTGTTATTGCCCGTTTCGTCTGAGCTGAGGCGTGCAGGCCCCTTGAGCGATGCAAGGGGCTGCAAGGGGCAGGTTCAGCCTGCCAGGGCGCTGATCAACTGCTGGTTGAACGCGGGAATATCATCTGGCTGGCGGCTGCTGATCAGGTTGCCATCCACCACCACCTGTTCATCCACCCAGGTGCCGCCAGCGTTGCGGATATCATCCTGCAGAGTCTTGTAACTGGTCATCCGCTTGCCTTCGACTAGGCCGCTGGACACCAGTAGCCATGCACCATGGCAGATCACCGCCAATGGTTTACCGGCCGAATCGTGGGCTTTTACCAGTTCCTGCGCGCCGGGTATCAGGCGAATGGTGTCGGAGTTCTGTACGCCGCCAGGCAGTACAAGGGCATCGTAGAGGTCGAGCTGGGCATCGTCGAAGGTTGCATCCACGCTAAATTCGTCGGCAGGCTTGTCATGATTCCAGCCGCGAACGGTGCCTGGCGTGTCACTCAGGATATCGACCACTGCGCCGTTATCTTTCAATGCATCACGAGGACCGGTCAGTTCCACCTGTTCGAAACCATCAGTGACCAGAAAGGCCACGCGCTTGCCACTGAGTTGCGCACTCATCGGGTATCTCCTTTTATCAATACACCTGAGAAAGAAGGCCTGCGACAAGCCAGCAAAGTTCCGACGCTGTGCGTCAGCGTCCTCACATTTTTTTGTGCAGGGGTGCATCCAAACAGGACGGTGGCGGGTAATCAGGACAGGGGCAGCCTTGCTGCAGCCCCGACCACCCCCTATCAGGAGTTTGCACGATGACCTTCACATCCGTTTCCTGCTCGCTCGTCGCTGGCCTGGCCCTGGTTCTGGCCTCACACACAGCCCACGCTCAACAAGGCCTGCCTGATGCCGTGAAGGTGCCCGAAGGCCACAAGGTGGTCCTGGAAACCGTGGGCGTGGGCGAAATCACCTACGAATGCCGCGACAAGGCCAGCATGCCGGGGCAGACCGAGTGGGTATTCGTAGGCCCGAAAGCGGTGCTCAATGACCGTTCGGGCAAGGCAGTGGGCGACTACTTCGGCCCGCCTGCCACCTGGCAAGCCAAGGACGGTTCGAAAATCACCGGGACCCAGCTCGCTGTGGCGCCCGTGGACAAGACCGCGCTGCCGTATCAACTGGTGAAGGCCAACCCCGCCGAAGGCCCAGGTGCCATGCACGGCGTCAGCTACATCCAGCGCGTTGCGACCCATGGTGGCGTTGCGCCGCAAAGTGGCTGCATGGCGCAGAACAAAGGCGAGCGACAAATCGTCAAGTACCAGGCTGACTACGTGTTCTGGGCCGCCAAATGATCGATGTTGTGGCAGCCGGCGGGTGATTGATCATCTACCCTTACCGCCAGACCTGGCCTCAAGGCTGGGGCTGCACTCGGTAATGCTAGGAGTGATCGAACGTTGAACCTGCCTGTTACCCCCTTCGATTTTCAGGCATGCCTGGCGGCGTGCGCTCAAGGCGATCGGCGCGCCTTGCAGGCGCTCTACACCCATGAAGGCGCACGCTTGCTGGGCGTCACGCGGCGCATCGCCAGGGATGACGCAACCGCCGAGGATATCCTCCACGATGCCTTCATCCGCATCTGGACCCGCGCCGCGAGTTTCGACCCGGCGCGCGGTTCGGCACGGGGTTGGATCTACAGCATCACCCGGCACCTGGCGTTGAATCACATACGTGACGTGCGCTGTGAAGTCGCTTTTGACGAAAGCGATATCGACGCCATCGGCGCCGTGTTCCCGGGTGCCGATGATGAGGCATGGTCGGGTTCGAGCAGGATCTACCGCTGCCTGGAGCAACTGCAGCCTTCACCTCAACGGTGCATCCTGCATGCTTATGTGGACGGGTGCAGCCACATCGAGATCGCTAGCCTGCTCGACGCGCCACTAGGCACCGTCAAAGCCTGGATCAAGCGAAGCCTCAAGGCTCTCAGAGAGTGCATGGGATGAAAGCGGATGCTGCCGATCAAGACCAGGACGCGCTGGAGGCGCTGGCAGGGGAGTACGTACTCGGCACACTGCCTGCCGACCAGCGCGCGGCGCTGGCCGCGCGCATGGCGCATGACCCGCGCCTGCAGCGGGCTGTGGATGCGTGGGAAGAACGCCTGCTGGCCCTGACCCGTGTTGCCCAACCCTCAACACCCAGCCCCCGCTTATGGGGGCGTATAGAGCGCAGCCTGGACGAGCGCGCGGGGTGGTTTGCCAAACCGTCCGTGGCGTGGTGGCAGCGTCTTCGCCTGTGGCAGGGGGTGAGTGCCGTGGGCATCGCAGCGAGCCTGGTGCTGACGTTTCTGTTGCTGGTCAGCCAGGCACCGTCGCCGCGCTACCTGGTGGTGCTGGTTGCACCGACGGACCAGGCGCCGGGATGGGTGGTGCAGGCAAGCGATGGGCGGGCCTTAGAGCTCATCCCCCTGGGCCAGGACGCTGTACCTGACGGCATGGCACTGCAGTTCTGGACCAAGGGCTCGCAATGGCCCGCACCCGTTTCGCTGGGGCTGATCAAGCCAGGCGAGCAATACCGCGTCCCCGCCAGCAGCATGCCGCCTTTAGAACCCGACCAACTGTTCGAGCTGACGCTTGAAAAAGCCGGTGGCTCGCCCACCGGGCGGCCGACCGGGCCGGTGAAATTCATAGGCCGTGCGGTGAAGGTTATTTGAGCATGGAGGCTGCTCGGTCGCCAGCCGACGGCATGTTTCGACCTCGCTCATTGGGCCATGAAATCGCGTGGGGGTGGCGTGAGTTCGGCCAGCAGGTTTTTCAAGCCATCACCCCATTGCTTGCGGATCTGGCTGTAGTAAGGGTCGTCGTGATGAATGCGAACCGGCTCCCTTGCTGTGCAGCTGTCTTTGCCATACACCAGCAGATCCAGGGGCATGCCCACCGACAGGTTGCTGCGGATGGTGGAGTCGAATGAGATCAGGCCGCAGCGCACCGCCTCGTCCAAGGGCGTGTGGTAGGTGAGGTTGCGGTCCAGGATCGGCCTGCCGTACTTGCTCTCGCCCAATTGCAGGAAGGGGGTGTCCTGGGTGGCCTGGAAGAAGTTGCCTTGCGCATAGACGTTGTAGATGCCCATGGGGCTGCCGGCGATCTGCCCGCCCACCATGAACGAGGCGCTCAGGTCGATCTGGGCTGTCAGCTTGCTGCGGTCACGGGCAACCACTTCGCGAAGGGTTTCGGCCACCAGTACCGTTGCATCGTAGAGCGTGGCGACGTTCAGCAGGTGGGTGCCGGTGCCCCGGCTGCGTTGTTCGAGCAGGTTGACCACCGATTGCGAGGTGGCGAGGTTGCCGGCGGTCTGCAGGACGATCAGCCGCTCGCCCGGCACGCTGAAAACGAACAACTTGCGAAACGTGGATATCTGGTCGATGCCGGCATTGGTGCGTGAGTCGCAGATGAATACCAGCCCGTCCGCCACGTGCATAGCGACACAGTAGGTCATGCTGTTTACCTTGTGCTTTGAATGGAGGGCCCCGCCGCACACGGCACGCCGGGGCCTGCTGGTGTTGCGCCGGGGGGTTACTGGCGATGCACCTGAACGCTTGCCTGCATGGATTCGACGCCGCCACCCCGGCGCACGCCGCGGACTGGGCAGGCATCGAGGTAATCCAGCCCGACGGCCAGTTTCAGGTGACGCTCGGGCCGGGTGAGGCGGTTGGTGACGTCGAAGCTGTACCAGGCTTCATCGATCCAGGCTTCGGCCCAGGCGTGGCTGGCCAGGTGGGTTTCGTCTTCGGTGCACAAGTAGCCGGAGACGTAGCGTGCCGGGATACCCAGGCTGCGGGCGCAGGCCAGGAACGCGTGGGTATGGTCCTGGCACACCCCGGCACCGCCGGCAAACGACTCGATGGCCGTGGTGCCTACCGAGGTCGCGCCTGGGCTGTAGGGCATATGGTCGGCCAGGCCTTGCATCAACGCAGTCAACGCTGCCCGGTCGCGGCGCTCGCCACACTGCTGAGTGGCGAAGGCCTTGAGCGCGTCACTGGCCTGGGTGAGGTGGCTGCTGCGCAGGAACGGCAGGGGCGACTGGCTGCCGGCCTCATGCTCGCAGTCCGGGTCGATTTCCACCTGGCCGCTGGCCGTGAGGGCCAGGTGGCCATGGGGCTTTTCCAGGGTCAGCACGTGCAGGATGTTGCCATAGGGGTCGATCTGGCTGTTCACCTTGCAGGGCAAATCCAATTGCCAGTCGAGGATGCGCTGGCGCTCGCTGCTGCGCGGTGTCAGGCGCAGGAACTGGATGCTGTTGCAGACGTCACTGGCGTAGCTGTAAGTGGTGTCGTGGCGGATGGACAGTTTCATATGACCTCCAGATAGGCGTTATGGACGGTCTGGCCCAGTTGGTGGATGCGGCCGATGAAGTCGGTCAGCCACAGGTGCAGCCCGGCTTCGAGAATCTCGTCGATGGCGGTGTAGCGCAGTCGTGCGTTGAGTTCGGCGGCCAGCCTTTGTGCGGCGCGGCCGGTATTGCCAGGCAGGCCGGCAAGAATCTGGTCGAGCTCGTCGATGCAGGCATGCAGCGAACGCGGCACGTCGACGCGCAGCAGCAACAGCTCCGACACCGGTCGCGCGCTGGGCGCGTTGCGGTAGATTTCGTTGAAGGCTTCGTAGGCGGTCAGGGCGCGCAACAAGGCGCTCCACTGGTAGTAACCGCGTGCAGAGTCGTCGCTGACCTCCTCGGAGGTTTCTCCGAACATTTCATAACGGGCATCGAGCAGGCGCAGGGTGTTGTCCGCCCGCTCGAGGAAGGTGCCCAGGCGAATGAAACTGTAGGCATCGTTGCGCATGATGGTGCCGGAGGTCGCGCCACGGAACAGGTGCGAGCGCTCCTTGACCCAGTCGCAGAACTGGCTGATGCCATAGCGCCCAAGGCCGTTGCTGGCGATGTTGCGCATTTCGATCCAGGTGGCGTTGATGTTTTCCCACATGTCGGCGGTGATCCGCCCACGTACCGCATGGGCGTTGGTGCGGGCAGCTTGCAGGCAGCAATAGATGCTGCTGGGGTTGCTCGCGTCCAGCGCAAAGAAGTGCAGCATGCGCTCGGGGTCCAGCTCGGTGTGCTTGCGGATGTAATCGTCCAGCGTACCGGACGCCAGCAGCGACATGGCCAGCTCGGCGTGGCCATCCGAACGCCCGGCTTGCGGCATCAGCGACAGCGAGTAGCTGACCTCGAGCATGCGTGCGAGGTTTTCGGCGCGTTCCAGGTAGCGGGACATCCAGTACAGATCGGAAGCGGTTCTCGAAAGCATGGGTCAGTCCTCCACCACCCAGGTGTCCTTGGTACCGCCGCCCTGCGACGAGTTGACCACCAGCGAGCCTTCTTGCAGCGCAACGCGGGTCAGGCCACCGGGCACCAGGCGGGTTTCACTGCCTGACAGCACAAACGGACGCAGGTCGATGTGGCGCGGCGCGATGCCGCTTTCGACAAAGGTCGGGCAGGTGGACAGGCACAGCGTGGGCTGCGCGATGTAGGCGTGCGGGCGCGCCTTGATGCGGGCGCGAAAGTCCTCGATCTGCGCCGCTGTGGCGGCGGGGCCGACCAACATGCCATAGCCGCCGGAGCCTTGGGTTTCCTTGACCACCAGCTCGGGCAGGTGGGCCAGGACGTGGGAAAGGTCCTGAGGCTTGCGGCATTGCCAAGTGGGCACGTTCTTCAGGATCGGCTCCTCGCTCAGGTAAAAGCGGATCATGTCGTCGACATAGGGGTAGATCGACTTGTCGTCGGCAACGCCGGTGCCCACCGCGTTGGCCAGCACCACGTTGCCAGCCCGGTACACCGAGATCAGCCCCGGTACGCCCAGCATCGAGTCAGGGTTGAACGACAGCGGGTCAAGGTATTCGTCGTCCAGGCGGCGGTAGATCACATCCACCTGCTGTGGGCCGGCGGTGGTACGCATGTAGAGATGGTCGTTGCGCACGAACAAGTCGGCGCCTTCGACCAGCTCGATGCCCATCTCCCGAGCCAGGAACGCATGCTCGAAGTAGGCGCTGTTGAAGCGCCCCGGGGTGAGCACCACGGCGGTCGGGTTGTCCAGCGGGCTGGCACTCTTGAGTGTGTCCAGCAGCAGATTGGGGTAGTGGTCGATGGGTGCGATGCGCTGGGCGGCGAACAGTTCGGGGAACAGGCGCATCATCATCTTGCGGTCTTCGAGCATGTAGCTGACGCCGCTGGGCGTGCGCAGGTTGTCTTCCAGTACGTAATACGTACCGTCACTGTCACGCACCAGGTCGACGCCGGCGATGTGGGCGTACAGCCCACGGTGCAGGTTCAGGCCCTGCATGGCGACCTGGTAGCCCTCGTTGGCCAGCACCTGCTCGGGCGGAATGATGCCGGCCTTGAGAATGCGTTGATCGTGGTAGATGTCCTGCAGGAACAGGTTCAGCGCCTGGACGCGCTGGATACACCCGCGTTCGACGATGCGCCATTCGCTGGCGCGGATGCTGCGCGGGATGATATCGAAGGGGATCAACCGCTCGGTGTCTTGCTGGTCACCGTACAAGGTGAAAGTGATACCGGCCCGATGAAACAGCAGGTCGGCTTCGTGCCGCCGCTGCTCCAACAATGCCAGCGGCGTGTTCGCCAGCCAGCGGGCGAACTCCTGATAGTGCGGGCGGCAACTTCCGTTTGCCTCATACATTTCATTGAAAAAAGCCCGGGACATACCCACTCCTTGCCACGACTCGTCGGCAGTGTTGTTGCACATTCATCCATTCACAACAGGGTGCGGTACTGCATTTACTTGTGGATGCGGTTTCTATGGATCGCCTCGGGTTAAGGGGTGAACACGCGTTGCAATGACAATGCCGGAACGGGCAGGGCGGATGGATCGGGAGGGAAAATGGCGCTAAAAAAGCAGATGTGCGCGTTTTAGCAGCGCACATGCAGCGGTATTAGACGAATTGGCGGGGATTTGTGACAGCTGGATGCAGGGGCGCATGCCGAGCGCGTGGCTGCCCTGCATCAATTGAGTGCAAGGTTTGGCGTGATGGCAGGGTTGAACCAAATCGGGGCAGGCTTGCCTCTTGTCAGACGGCGGCGGGCATCTGGTCGACGACCGTCACCCGGTTACGGCCGGATGCCTTGGCGTGGTACATGGCTTTGTCTGCGCTACTGAGCAACGCACCGAGTTCACTCGCGGGGGCTGTTGCGAACGCCAGGCCTATGCTTGCGGTCACCGGGTGTTCGACGTTGACGTTCAGTTTGGCTATCAGGGCCCGTAGGCGCTCGGCGATCTCGGTGGCGGTGTGCAGAGGCGTATCGGGCAGCAGGATGGCGAACTCCTCGCCGCCCAGCCTGCCGGCTATGTCGTCATCACGCAGGCTGGCGCTGATCACGGCACCGATCCGCTGCAGCACCTGGTCGCCCGCCGCGTGCCCGGCCGTATCGTTGATCTGCTTGAAATGATCGACGTCCAGCATCAGCACGGCCACGAAGGTACAACCCGCCCTGCAGCGGGCGTGCTGCACCGATGCCGAGTCGAAAAAGGCACGTCGGTTGTTCAGCCCGGTCAGTTCGTCCGTGCACGAAGCCACCATGGCAAGGCGGTGGGCGTGTTCCATTTCGTGTTTCAGGCGCCACGCGGTCAACAGGGCTGAGGACAGGCTTTGCGTCGCGTTGACGACGAACGATGCGAACACCAGTACCGCCAGTGCGATCCCCTGTTGCAGCGCGGAAGGCTGCAATAGCAGCCAACCGGTGCAGGGCAGCAAAACCAGGGCGATCGATACCACGGTCATGTTGCGGTATGACGAGTAACACGACACGGCGCTGACCGACATGCCCACGGCAAACAGCATGATCAATGTCTGCCCCAGCAGGTCGTCGGCCGGCATCACAGCCAATGCACCCAAGCCCCAGGTTGCCGCCGACAGTACCAGCGTGGCCCAGTAGCGCCACTCCCAGCGTTCAGCCGTGCGCTGGCTGGCGGGAGCGCGCAGGTAGGTGAGGAACATGGCGGTACGCAGGGCCGTCGAAAGGCTGAGTACAGCCATCCAGGCGACCACCTTTTGCTGGTCGAAACGCTCCCAGCCCAGCCAGCACAACATGATGGCTGCCAAGTAGCTGCCCAGCACAGCGGGCGCCGACTGGACGAACAGCTGTTTCAGGCGGTCCGTCCTTACCGAGTGCGCTATTTCATCGCGAGGATCAAGGTCTGTCATGGCTGCCGCTGCCACGCTTGAACGGTAGCGCGTTGCGGCACTTCGCAGGCACCTGCAACGGTTGTCAGCAGTTCACGTTGCTGCATGAAGTTTCCCTTGATCGAAGTCGGTGCTGGCGACGCGCAGTCGAGTCTCGCCGAACATAGCCTGTTTCATGACAATCCGAAAGCCAGGCATCCGGGTGTCAGTGCGGGCTGATTCCCGCCGGTGAGGCGGCGTTTGAACCTCAGAGCAGGATGTAGTCGCTGTATTGACGCAGCCCGCCATGGGCACCTTCGATCAAGTGCACATAACGCTCGCCCACCCGGTCGACGGGCAGGCAGTCGTCAACCTCCAGTACTGCATCGGTATGAGGCTTGAGCCAGCCCGCCTGCAGGCGTTGCTTGCCCAGTTGCTTGGCCTGGGCTTTGTCCCTGGCCACCACCAGCAGGTAGCGGTGCGCCTCGCCAAACACGTTGGGCTCGTAGCCGCCCAGGTTGATGAAGAACAGCCGTGGGTCATCCGCGCCTGGCGCCAGCTGGCTGAACGCGACACGGTAGTGATCGATGCCGTCGACTTCCAGCCACGAGTCGATGTGCAGGCCTGCACGGCTGCCGAACCAGTCCTGGCGCAGTTGCGGGTACGCCTGCTGCAGTGAGTCCGCCTGTGCGAACAGCACGTCGTGTACCTCGATACTGGCCCGTGGGTGGCGGCCACCGAGCATGACTACGTACAGCATGAGCAATTCCTTCAGGGAGCAGTAGACGGCGTATTTTGCGGGATTTGCAGGGCAAGTGTGGAGTTCCTAGAAATCTATACAAACCCAGATAATATCTATGCAATAAGCTACTATTGTATAATATTTGTCGAGGTGTCGAGGCCTGCAGGGCGTTCTTCGCCCTCTGGCTCGGTCCGCTGGCCAGGGACTCGGGCTGGCGGGCAACGACCGAGGTAGCTGAACATGTACAAAGCGCTGTTGCTGGTTGCCTGTCTGCTTCTGGGAAGCTGTGGCAATGTCGGTGTCGAGCACTATGCCCAGACGCAACCGAAGTTGGACCTGGCGGCGTTCTTCTCGCGCCCGGTGCAGGCCTGGGGGATGTTCCAGAAGCGTTCCGGCGAGGTGGTGAAGCGCTTCCACGTGCGCATCGACAGCCGCCGCGAAGGTGAGCGGCTGATCCTCGACGAGCATTTTCTATACAGCGATGGCACGCGCCAGCAGCGCACCTGGACACTGCTGCCGGACGGCCCTGGCCGCTGGCGCGGAACAGCGGGGGACGTGATCGGCGAGGCGCGTGGCGAAGTGGCGGGGAATGCGCTGCGTTGGCGTTACCAACTGGACCTGCCGGTCGACGGGCGGCACTGGCAGGTGGACATGGACGACTGGATGTACCTCATGGATGAAGACACCCTCATCAACCGCACGAGCATGAGCAAACTGGGCGTGGAAGTCGGCCAGATCACCCTGTTCTTCCGCCGCTTGCCAGCGGGCACGCCCTGAAGCTGAACGCGCTTGCCCCGCTCAACGTGACGGCGACGCCGCGAGACGCGAAAGCAGTGGCAGGGCCAATGCCCACACCGGCATCAATAACAGGCCGGTTTCCATCGCGCCCAAAGGCAAGGCGACATCCGCCAGCCTGGCGCCGCCGACATACGCCAACTGGCCGCCGAATGCGCCCAGCAACGCGCCGAGCCAGTAGCGCTTGCCGGCCCATGCCAGGCTGTGGCGCATGCCGCTGGCCAGCACCCACCACAGCAGTGCCAGCCACAGCGGCAGCGGCCAGGCGTCGAAACTGAACACGCCCAGTGCCCCCATCATGCTATCGAGCAGGCAGCCGGCCAACGCAACGCGCCACAGCGCCTTGACCTCGGCGTTGAAGCCCAGGCACAGGCGCAGGTGCACGGCCAGGCCCAGTGGCACCAGCAGCAACAACCAAGGGCGGTGCGCGCCGAGCACGCAGGCCCACCACCCGGCCTGTAACCAGAGCGCATTGGCGACCCGCCAGCGGCCGGGCATCACGCACCGCCAGGCCAGGGTGCGCGTCGTGCCTGAGGGGCCGCCCACAGCAGGTGCGCGACACCGATGGCGCGCTCCTCGAAGCCGCCTTGGCAATAACACAGGTAGAACTCCCACAGGCGCTGGAACATGTCGTCGTAGCCCAGGTCCATCAGCGCTGTGCGCGCCTGGCGCAGGTTTTCGCGCCAATGCTGCAAGGTGTGGGCATAGTCCAGGCCGAAATCCTCCAGGTGCACCAGGTTGAGTGCAGTCTGCCGGCTGGCGGTGTCCAGCATCACGCTCAGCGAGGGCAGGGCGCCACCGGGGAAGATGTAGCGCTGGATGAAGTCCACCGAGCGCCGTGCCTGGGCATAGCGCTGGTCGCGGATGGTGATCGCTTGCAACAACATCAGGCCTTCGGGCTTGAGCAGCGAGGCGCACTGGCGGAAGTACACCGGCAGGTAACGATGCCCGACTGCCTCGATCATCTCGATCGATACCAGTTTGTCGAAGCTGCCTTGAAGGTCGCGGTAGTCTTCGCGCAGCACCGTCACGCGCTGCGTCAGCCCCAGGGCCTGAACGCGCTGCAAGGTATGGGCGTACTGGGCTTCGGAGAGTGTCGTGGTGGTGACCCGGCAGCCGTACCGAGTGGCGGCGTGGATCGCCAGGCTGCCCCAGCCGCAACCAATCTCCAGCAGGTGATCGTCAGGGCGCAGTTCGAGCTTCTGGCAGATGCGCTCCAGCTTGTGCAACTGGGCGTGTTCCAGGGTTTGCCCGGGGTACTCGAACTGTGCGGCAGAATACATCATGGTCGGGTCCAGCAGCCGCTCGAACAGGGCATTGCCCAGGTCGTAGTGCGCCAGAATGTTGCGCCGGGCGCCGCGCCTGCTGTTCCGGTTGAGCCGGTGCAGCAGGCGCAGGGCAGGGCGGCCGAAGCGGGCCAGGCCACCTTCGAGCGCATCGAGCACTTCCAGGTTGGCGACGAACAGGCGCGTCACCAGTGCCAGGTCGGGGCTTCGCCAGTAGCCGTGGATGTAGGCTTCGCCCGCGCCGATCGAGCCATTGCCGGCGATCAGGCTCCAGGTAGCGTCATCGAGGATCTCCACCTCGGCCTGCAGCAGGCTTTCGGCATCACCGAAGCTCCACTGCTGCCCGTGGCTGAGCAGGCGCAGGTGGCCGTGGCGCAGTTTACCCATCTGGGCAAGCACGGCGCTTCGTGCCAGCCCGCCAAGTAAGGGCGCAAGGCCGGCGAACTTGCTAACGCTCAGGGTGGGATTCGACATGTTCAGGGTCCTCGCAAGGTTGGCCGAGCGCCAGGTCGCCCTGGCGGGTGGTGTGGTCATGGACGGGGGTGCGCTTGCACAACAGGCGCAGCGCTTGCCAGTAGATGGCCAGAACGGTGTGCAGGCTCATCCAGGGGAAGGTCAGCACGTAGCGGCGCAGCGCCGGTGCATCCAGTGGCTGGCGCTGCAAGGTGAGGTCGGCCTCGAACACCTTGCGGCCGCCTTGCCAGTTCTGCATGTGAATGCGTACATGCGCCGCGTCCTGGCTGAAGCGCAGGTGATAGTCCATGTTCAGGGGCATGAACGGCGACACATGGAAGGCCTTGGCCACGGTGAAGCGCTTGGCAAGGTTGCCCTGCACTGGCAGCACGTAGTGAAAGCGTTCACGCCACGGCGTGTTGCGCACCTCCAGCAGAATCGCCGCGAGGCGCCCGTCGCGGTCATGGCAGAAGTAGAAGCTCACCGGGTTGAACGACAGCCCCCAGCAACGCAGTTGCGTGAGCAGGCGCACAGGGCCTTCGGGCAGATGCCCTGTCGCCTGGTGGACCAGCAAGCGTGCGGCCTGGGCCAGCGGCTCGCCTTGGCGGGTCAGCGCGGGCAGGTAGTCGGTCTCGCGCCAGCACAGCGGCGCCAGGCGCCAGCGCCCCAGCCAGCGTGACAGGCCCAGCAGCCAGGTTTGCTCGTCCAGGTCCAGGTAGAACATGCCGATCCGGTAACGGAACGCGTGGCGCCGCGGCGTCAGGCGCCGGTGGCTGACCCAGCCCAGGCAAAGGCTGCTGTTCACAGCTGCTCTCCAAAATGCGCGGCCACCTTCAGCGCGCTGACTACCCCGTCTTCGTGAAAACCATTACCCCAGTAGGCGCCACAGAAGTAACTGCGTTGCTGGCCCTGCAACTGCGCCTGGCACGCCTGCGCGGCGGAGGCCGCAAGGCTGTACTGCGGGTGGGCGTACTGGAAGCGGGCGATGATCTGCGCCGGGTCTACCTGCGCGGTCTGGTTGAGGCTCACGCAGAAGGTGGTCGGCGCCTTGATGCCTTGCAGCAGGTTCATGTTGTAGGTCAGCGCCGCAGGGGCCTGCTCTGGCCCGCCCAGGCGGTAGTTCCAACTGGCCCAGGCGCGCCTGCGGCCTGGTAGCAGACGGGTATCGGTGTGCAGCACCACGTCGTTGCTGGCGTAGCCGATGGCGCCGAGCACGGCGCGCTCCTGCGGGCTTGGGGTGTCCAGCAGCGCCAGGGCCTGGTCGCTGTGGCAGGCGAACACCACATTGTCAAAGCGTTCGCTGCCGGCAGCGCTGACGACGGTGACGCCACGTTCGTCGCGGCTGACCCGGTAAACCTTGCAGTTGAGGCGGATGCGTTCGGCAAACGGTCGGCACAGCGGCGCAACATAGCCGCGCGAACCGCCTTTGATCACCCGCCACTGCGGCCGTTGGGTGACCGACAGCAAGCCGTGATTGCGACAAAAGCGCACGAAAAACGCTAGGGGGAAGCTAAGCATGTCTGCGCGGGACATCGACCAGATCGCCGAACCCATCGGCACGATGTAGTGGTCGATGAAGCGCCGACCATAGCGGTGCGCCTGAAGGTAGGCGCCCAGGGTGGTGTTGGCGTCGATGCGCTGGGCGTCGAGGTCGGCGACTGCCTGGCGGTTGAAACGCAGAATATCCCGTAGCATCCCCCAGAACCCAGGGGACAGCAGGTTGCGGCGTTGGGCGAACAGTGTGTTCAGGTCATGACCGTTGTATTCCAGGCCGGTGATCGGGTCATGCACCGAGAAACTCATCTCGGTCGGCTGCGAGGCGACCTTGAGCTGGTCGAGCAACCGGATGAAGTGCGGGTAGGTCCAGTCGTTGAAGACGATGAAACCGGTGTCTATCGCATGGCGCTCGCCTTGCCAGATCACATCGAAGGTATGCGTGTGCCCCCCGATCCATTGCTCGGCCTCGAAAACCGTCACTTCGTGCTTGCGTGACAGCAGATGGGCGCAGGTCAGCCCCGCGATGCCACTGCCGATGATTGCTATACGCATGAATCATCATTCCTGTTCATGGCGGGCAAGGCGTTGGCCCAGTGCCAGGCGCAGGCGCGCGGGCAGCGCCCCGAGCAGGCGCAACACCCAGGTAAAAAGGCCGGGGAAATTGATTTCCAGCGGGCGGTGCTGCAGGCGCCTGGCGATATGCCGGGCTGCGCGCTGCGCGGGCCACAGCTGCGGCATGGGGAAATCGTTGCGCCGGGTCAATGGCGTGTCGACGAAGCCTGGGCTGACCAAGGTGACTGCGATGCCCTCGTGTGCCAGGTCGATGCGCAGTGACTCCACCAGGTAGCGCACCGCAGCCTTGGATGCGCCGTAGGCGCCAGCGCGAGGCAAGGCCAGCCAGCTTACCGAGCTGCCCATCACCACCAGGTGGGGACGTTGGCCGGCGCGAAGCAAGGGCAGTGCCGCCGCCAGGCAGTAGCTGACACCCAGCACGTTGGTGCGCAGCACACGTTCGACCAAGGCCGGATCAAAATGGCCCGGCTCCAGGTATTCGCAGGTGCCTGCATTGAGAATGGCCATGTCCAGCCCGCCCCAGGCCTGCTCGATCCGGGCGGCGATAGCGGCCACCTGCTGCGGGTCGTCAATATCGCCAATGGCCAGCAATACCTGCCCGGGGAACCGTTCAGCCAAGGGGGCAAGGCGCTCTGCGAGGCGCCCCCCCAGAGCAACCTGGTGGCCTTGTTCAAGCAGTATCTGCGCGAGTGCGGCACCGATACCGCTGCTTGCGCCGGTCAACCAGCAGCGGCTCATGCCAGCCTGCCTTTGAGCCAGCGGATAGCACTGCCCATGACCGGGAGGTGTTCATACAGCAGGGCGCCGGCGTCGAAATAGTCCTGGTGAAAATGCACACGGTCGCGCCAATGCAAGCAGCTGCAGCCTTGCAAGGTGATCTGCTGGCCGCGGGCCAGGCGTGGGTGGCAAAACTGCAAGGTCCAGCGCAGGTAACCCTGCCCGGGCCTCACCTCGTCGACGCTGGTGAAGGCATAGCGGATATCGTGGGCGTTGGCGTACAACTGCTCGAAGTAGGCCCGCAAGGCCGGTAGCCCCTGTATCTGATGCAGGGGATCGCGAAAGGTGACCTCTTCGCTGTACAGTTTTTCCAGCGCGTCTAGGTTATCCCCATCGAGGCTGGCGAAGCGCTCGGCGAATTGTTGTAGGTACGCTGACATACTGGGCTCCAGGCAATCCTGTACAACAATGATTTGTTGTACAGGTATAGCTGAAGCCTGAGTGTTAATCTATACAAATAAACGATCTTGTATAGGTTTTTGGGTCAGCCCTTGGCTTGGCCCAGTTGCCGACGCAACTCAGCCACTTCCGCCTCCAGCTCGCGTACCTTTTCCTCGGCAAACACCTGCGCTGTGACGTCGCGCTGGATACCGATGTAGTACGTCAGCTGGTCCGCTTCGTTGTGCACGGGCGTGATGGACAGCTCGTTCCAGAACAGGCTGCCGTCCTTGCGGTAGTTGCGCAGTACCTGGCAGCAGGGGCGGCCTTCGCGGATCGCCTCGCGGAGGGTGGCGATGCCGACCTGGTCATGATCCTCGCCCTGAAGAAAACGGCAGTCCTGATAGAGGATGTCCTCGGCGCTGTAGCCCGTCAGGCGCTCGAAGGCAGGGTTGACGTAGATAAGGATGCTGTCATTGCCCTCCTGCTCGGCGACGACGACGCCATCGTTGGACTGCTCGACCATCAGTTGCAGGAGTTTTGCGTTGATCATAGGGCCCACCCACATAAATCTCGTATGCGATATGCGCAGCGTAGCCTCTGTGCAGAAGGCTTCGGCGCCGTTTGCTGCATGATGAACCAAGGCCGCTCGCCGCAGAAGGTGCAGATGGGTTTAGAATAGGGCACCCCCCGGAAGCCCCCTCGCCATGACTGACGCCACCCCACCTGATTTGCTACCCATGCGCGATGTGGTCAGCCTGACCGGCATCAATCCGGTGACCTTGCGTGCCTGGGAGCGGCGGCATGGGCTGATTCGCCCGCAGCGCACCGAGGGCGGCCATCGCTTGTACACGGCCCGTGATGTCCAGCGTATACGTGACATCTTGCGCTGGACCTCCAACGGCCTGCCCATCAGCAAGGTTGGCGACATGCTCGCAGGCCAGCCTGAGGCGCCTGTGCAGCCGCACTCGGCCTTTGACGATTGGCGCGCCGCCGTAGTGCGCGCAACCCAGGCATTCGATGCGCAGGCGCTGGAAGGGCTGCATGGCCAGTTGTTCACACTCATGCCCAAGGCCACCGTACTGCGTGAAGTGCTGCTGCCGGTGTGGCATGAGCTGGCTTCAGGCAGTGCGTTCGGCCAGCGTAGCCAATGGCTGTTTCTCGATACGTTCCTGCGCGCCCGCTTGATGCTGCGCCTGCAGATGAACCAGGCCGATGCGCCGCGCGTACTGCTGGCAGGCACCGAAGGGCAAGCCGAACTGCAAGTGTTGTGTGCCGGGCTGCTGTTGAGCGGCGAGCAACAACGCATCGAGGTGCTCGGCTGCGGGCAACCGCTGGAAGAGCTGCCCCTGTTGTGTGCGGCGATGCAGCCGGCGGCACTGGTGATTGCGCTGCAGGCACCGGTTGGCCCTGTGTTGGCCAGACGCCTGCGCGCGTTGCAGATGGAGATTGCCTGCCCGCTGGCGCTGATAGGTGCGGGCCTCGCCGGCTCTCAGGCGGCGTTGCAAGGCATTGCGTTGTGCCTGCTGGACGAGCAAGGCGCCGACGTCGCGGGCAAACTCAACGCCTTGCTCAGCGGCGCCCTGGATTTCTGACCCTGTAGCGGCAGGCATCTAGGAAAGCACGCGATCTTCAGCCACCACACGGTTACGCCCATTTTCCTTGGCCAGGTACAGGCGCTCGTCGGCACGCTTGAGGATGGCTGCGGCGGTGGGGGTCTCTGTACTGCGGCAAGCCACACCGATAGACAGCGTCAGCGTGCCGACCTGCTTCATGGGCGTGGCGCTCAGTGTCGAGCGAATACGCTCGGCGACCTCTTTCGCAGTACTCGGCGCGGTATTCGGCAGCAGCAGGCAGAACTCTTCGCCGCCGGCCCTGCAGGGCAGGTCCCCTGCACGCGTACAGTCACGGATCACTTGCGCCACCTGCTGCAGGGCCAGGTCGCCGACATCATGGCCGAAGGTGTCGTTGACCCGCTTGAAGTGGTCGATATCCAACGCCAGTACCGCATAAGCCTGCTGCGATGCATCCAGGGCCTCGAGTGCCGCCTTCATCGCGCGCCGGTTGCCCAGGCCGGTCAACAGGTCGGTTTCGGCGGCGGCGTTCAAAGTGCCGATCTTCTGTTGCAGGTGTTGTGCCTGCAGCACCAGTGCCTGGCGGATCGCCGCAGCTTCTGCGTACCAGGCATTGATCGCGGACAGTTCTGCCGTGGCATTGGGCGCCGAAAGGTCGATGGCATGGCCGGCCAGTGCACGTAACGGGCGGGTGATCAGCATCACGCCGAGTAGTATCAGAGCAAAGCCGACCACCCCGGCCGGGATGATCTTGATCAGCATGTCGCGCATCAGCTTGCCCAGTGGTGCCAGTGCCTGTGCCCGCGGTTGTTGCACCACCACAGCCCAGTTGGACCCCTGCACATGGGCAAACCCGGCAAGCATCGGCACCCCCCGGTAATTGACGGTTTCCAGGGTGCCGTTTTCACCGTGCAGGGCGATGTCCACCGTCTCGCTCCAGCCGAGCACTTCACCGATGCGCTGTTGGTCGGGGTGGTAAAGCAAGCGGCGGTTGCCGTCGGCCACGAAGGCGAAGGTGCCATCGAGGTGATGTTCGCCAATCAGCGAATGCATTACGCCACGCTGCTGCAGGTACACCGAACCGCCCACCAGCCCGAGAAACTGGCCGGTCGGGCTGAAGATCGGCTGCGACACAAAGATGATGAGCTTGCCGTTGGCTGCAATGAATGCCTGGCTGACCAAGGGCTGCCGTTGTTTGAGTGCTGTGTGCAACTCAGTAGAAGCCACCGTCGAACCAATCTGCACCCCGGGCGGGTATGCCTGCAGGATCTTGCCCGCAGGGTCGGTGATCAGCACGCTGTTCAGTTCCGAGTCCTGGGCCTGCAAGCGAAGCGCTTCCTCCTCCAGCAAGGCTGGGTTGCCAATGTCGCGGCCCAGGCGTTGGCTGCTGTATTTCAGGCGCTCATTGACCGAGTACAGGAACCCATCGATGCTGGAGGCCACCTTGAACGCGTAGGCACGGTTGGCTTCCAGCGCCGAGTGGACCAAAGCATCGCGTTGCACGCCGTAGGCGGTGATCAGGCCATTGCACAGGGTGCCCAGCACGGCGAGTAGAACAAAGCTCAAAATCAGGCCACGCAGGCCGATATGCGATGACAGAACGTTGCCCATGAGTACGTCGTAAGCCTCAACTGCTGGAAATGCTGGCAGAAGCTTAGACAGGAATCGGGTTGTGCACCGAGCAGCCGTGCAACCTGCCTTCGCCATTGCACAGGAACGTCCTGCCTCGTTGATTCAACGCGCGGCAACGGTGGATGAAGATCGAGCGCCGCCCTGAAGAAACCAAGCCAGGCACCCCTTCCCCATACGCCTCACAGCCCTAACCGAACATCTCCTTGCAATTAATTACATTTGAGCGCGCCAGCATTTTGCCTTCGTGCTGTAAGATTGACGGTTACGCTAAATCGCATGCTAATTTGCTGTTTTTTTGACGAAGATCAAAATGCCACCCTAGCGCGCATGCGATATTTCTACCGAAATCCGTTTCAATTCTTAATTTAGAGCCAGTGTTTTGACGAATGGAATGCCGTTGTTGGCAATCTCCGGCTTAGGCGCCGAAAGCAGCCAGCTTCATCTACAGGGACTGTATTGGTTGGCCTGTGACACCGCAGAAGACGCCACCTTGCTCTGCCGCCAGGTGGTGGAGGGGTTGCCCGAACCAACGCGGGCAGCCCTGATCGCCAATGCGCAAGGCATGGGTGATGTGCTGAGTGCACTGGATGCCGCAAAGGGCCCGGGCGAGCTGGCGCTGTATGAAGCCAACCCTCACGCCACCCTGCACCTGGTCGATGATCTGCCCCGTCTCGATGTTCCTGGCCGTGTGCTTGTCGTGCTGGCGCCTGCCGGTGCCTGGGCAGACGGCAAGGTCGAGCGCTGGTGCGAGGCGCTGCGCCCGCTGTTGTTGGCCGAGGCGGCGCTGCTGCTGGTCATCAGCGGTGGCCAGAGTGCCGGCCTGGTGGAGTGCCTGCGCGTGTTCAACCAGGGCGTCGACGGCTTGGCCCAGGTGTATCGCGGCAAAGGCGGGGTCCGTTACCTGCAGCACTTCTGGAGCAACCCGCTTGGCAAGGCGGGCACCCGGGACATGGAGCTGGTGCGCCTTGACGCGGGGTTTGCCGTTGCCGGTACGCCGCAGGCGCCCACCGATACCGGTGGCGATGAGCTGTTGTGCCTGGCCCAGCGGCCGGTCCTTGAAGGGGCGCCTGCCTTCTCCGAGCACTGGCAGGTCTGCGAAAGCCTCGACGAACTGGCTGACCGCGCCAGCCGAGCGGTGTCCGCCACGGTCATTTTCGCCATGGATGGCGGGCAGCGCCTGGACAGCCTGGCGCGCCAGCTGCACCGCTTGCGCCAGTTGCGTGGCAATGCCTTGAAGCTGGTAGTGCGCGAAATGGCGCCCACCTTGCGCTATCAGGATGAACAACTGCTGCTGGCCTGCGGCGCCACCCAAATCGTGCCGTTTGGCGCCAGCCTGTCACGCTTCCTGACCATGGTGGAAAGCATCCAGGGTTATGTCTGGCGCCGACACCTGCCAACCGACTTCGATGCCTTGCTCACGCGTTTGCGGCCACTCGCGATCTGCGGCTTGGTAGCGCCTGATGCGTTCGCCGAAGCAGTGCAGAGCATGTGGCACGGTGTACGTAACGGCGAAATCGTCCACCAGTTGCTGGTATTGCGCCCGGCCCCAGGCCTGACCCCGCTGCAGGCATGCTCGCGTACGGTGTTCCGCCGCGACGGCGACATCGCTTGTGTGGTCGGGGAGGTGTTGTTCCTGTTCCTGTTTGCCTGCCGTTCCGAAGGCGTCGAACAGGCGCTTGATCACATCTTCCAGTTGTCATGGAAAGAGCTGTTCATCAGCCAGGAAGTGCTTGCCGGCGTCGACAGCCTGGCCGCCCCGGCCTTCCTCGATAACCGCTCGCCGCAGCCGCCGCGGGTCGATGCAGCGGCGCAGTTGCCCACGCCCGCGCGGCCGGCACTGGCACCGCGCCGGGTCGCCCTGGGCAAGCGGGGCGCAGTATGAACTTCGCGCAATTGCTGCAAGTGATCGCCCTCACTGCGTTGGTCACCTTGGGCCTGGCCTTGCTGGTGGTGCGCCTGCGCGCAGTGTTGCGCGGCTGGTTGCACCGCCGCCTTTCCCCCCGTTACCTGAAACCGCTGGGCGTACGCCACCGCGCTGCACGCCAGGAACCCCGTAATGACTAATACAACCGTCACGCTCCCGGTTCTGGCCCGATGGCCTGGTCTGGGAGCGTGGAACCTCTATTTTCTGGCCAAGTTCCTGCTGGTCGCTCTGGGCATGCTCGACTTCCAGGCGCTGCCGAACCTGTTGTTCGCAGCGTTTCTGCTGATCCCGTTGCCGGGCAAGTGGTTGCGCATTGCGCGCCAGCTGGCGGCGCTGCCGATTGGCATCGCGTTGTTCTACCAGGACACCTGGTTGCCGCCGTTCAGTCGCCTGCTGGCGCAGCCGGGGGTACTCGATTTTTCGTGGAACTACCTGCTCGAACTGCTGGGCCGTTTCATCAACTGGAACCTGATGGGCGCGCTGGCACTGCTGTTGGTGGGGTATCTGTACCTGCGCCATTGGCTGCGCCTGAGTACCCTGAGCCTGTTAGGGCTGGGCTGGCTGGCCGTCGGCGGGCTGCCGTCACTGGGGTTCACTGCGGGCCAGGCGCCCGGCACGGTGACTACCAGCCCCGCTGCGCAGGCGCAGGCCACGGCGCTGGCCGACAACGCCACGCTCGACGGCTGGCTTGAGCGGTTCTTTGCCAGTGAGCGTGAACGGGTAACGGCGTTCCCTGCCATGAATGCCGAGGAGCAGCCGTTCGACCTGCTGGTGATCAACATCTGCTCGCTGGCCTGGGATGACCTGTCGGCCGTGGGGCTGCGTGACAACCCGCTGCTCTCGCGCCTGGACGTGGTCTTCGATCAGTTCAACTCGGCCACGTCCTACAGCGGGCCGGCCGCCATTCGCGTACTGCGTGCCAGCTGTGGGCAGTCGTCCCACGCGGGCCTGTACCAGAGCGCCCCGGAGCAGTGCCTGTTGTTCCAGAACCTGGCCAGGCTTGGCTTCCAGAGCAATACCTTGCTCAACCACAGCGGGCGCTTCGACAACTTCATCGGCGATATCACCCAGCAGCACATGCCGCAACCTGGCCTGCGCAACACCGATTTCCCGCGGGCACTGGTCGGCTTCGACGGCTCGCCGATTGCCAGCGACCTGGACGTGTTGCGGCGCTGGTGGGGCCAGCGTAAAGGCACGCCGGCCGAGCATGTGTCGCTGTTCTACAACAGCATCAGCCTGCATGACGGCAACCGCATCGTCACCGCCGACGGCGGCACCCGCGTCGCCGACTACGCCACCCGCGCCAACCGCCTGTTCGGCGAGCTGGGCACCTTCCTCGACGAACTGGAGCGCAGTGGCCGCCGCGTGGTCGTGGCCATCGTCCCGGAGCATGGCGCCGCACTGCATGGCGACCGCATGCAGCTGTCGGGCATGCGCGAAATCCCCACGCCGTCGATTACCCATGTGCCGGTTGGCCTGAAGTTCATCGGCATGGGGCAGCCTGGGCGCAGCGAGCCGCTGCGGGTCTCGGCGCCCACCAGCTACCTGGCGTTGTCCGAAGTGATATCGCGGGTGTACGCCGGCCTTGGCCAGCAGCAGGTACTGGATGTGCCCAGCCTGCTGAACGACCTGCCGACCACCGAACAGGTCGCGGAAACCTCCGGTGCGCAGGTCTTGAACTACCAGGGGCGCGCCTATATGCGCCTGCAAGGCCAGCCTGACTGGCAGCCTATCCCCGAGGAGAGCCGATGAAGCCTGGCAACGCTGACCCTGCCGACCGTAGTGACGACATTGCCCAACTGCGCCAGCACCTGGATATGCCGGACCTGAACTATCAGGATATTTCCATGCTGGTGGGGGTTCAGCAGGCCTTGCAGCGCTGGCCGTTGCTGGGTGAAAGCTGCCGGTCCAGTGCCCAGGATGGGCTGCCTATGCCTGCACCCAAGCGCGAGGCGGTGTTGCCATGACCAGCCTGGCGTTGCACGGCGTGCGCGGTGGCCTGGGGCGCAGTGCCTTGCTGGCCGCGCTGGGCTATGCGCTGCAGGGCGTGGGTGAGCGGGTGCTGTTGATCGACCTGTGCCCGGACAACCTGCTGGGGCTGCATTTCAACCTGCCGCTGGAGGCGCGCGAGGGCTGGGCGCTTGCCGAGCGGGAAGGGCGGCCGTACACCGACG
>NZ_JANIAG010000080.1:0-23963 GCF_028682155.1 Pseudomonas sp. 39004 | reverse complement strand
GGATGTCCAGCTGGCCGGCAAGCCAGGCATAGGATTCGGCAGAGTCTTCCATCATCGGTTCTTCGAACCAGGCGAAGTTGAGCTTTTCCAGGGCGCGGCCGATGGTCAGGGCGTCGGTACGGCTGTACCAGTGGTAGCCGTCGATCATCAGTGCGATGTCGGGGCCGACCGCTTCGCGCACGGCGGCGCAGGCCTTGATGTCCATGCTCACGCTGGGCGCGAAGGATACCGGCGGCATCCAGGTGTGCAGCTTGATGGCCTTGTAGCCACGCTTGACCAGCGTTTCGGCAAAACGCCCGTATTCCTCAGGGGTGGACAAGCCGCCTTCGAGCTCATCGCCACACATGGTCGAGCCATACGCAGGCACCTTGTCGCGGTAGCCGCCAATCAGCTTGTGCACCGGCACGTTCAACTTGCGCCCGGCCCAATCCCACAAGGCCTGCTCGACCAGTGCCAGAGCGCGATCGGTCAACTGGCTGGCGCTGCCGCGTTGCCAGTGCGCAAGGTCGTGCCAGATCTTCTCGCGATCAAAGGCATTGGCGCCTACCAGCACTTTGCGCACGAAGCCATCGAGCACGTACGGGCGGATCAGTTCAGGGGCACCCAGTGCATAGCCTTCGTTGCCGCATTCGGTGGTGATGCGCAGCAACGCCATCTTGGCCTGGGTCACGTCACCGGGGTGGGCATGGCCGGCACTGTCGACAGCGCGGCGCGTGGGGTAGGAAAAAACCTGGACGTTTACAGCAGTGATGATCATGGACGTCTGAGCCTTCTTATTGGATTTGTGGCGGGTGAGTCACGCTCTGGAGGCAATCCTACGTCATCATACAACTTTTGAAAAGCACCCCTTTAAAACTTTCAAATCCGGCCGGCGCGAGCACCTATTTGCGTCTTTTGGGACGTGTGTCGCATTTATCTATTCGTATAAAACCCTCTAGAAAGCGCATCTCAGGCGTTTAAAAAGAAGTCATCCGACAACCACCCAAGAAATCGTAGACAACCCAAATGTTGTACGATAACTTTGCCGCATCTGATCGCGGCACCCTGCCCTCCACCGCATCCGATGGTGACCACCCGCTTCAAAACGACCTCAACAAAAACAAGAAAAGAAGATCGAATGAACACCACACTCCGCAATCTCATTGCTGTCAGCACACTCGGCCTGTCTTTCTATGCCTGCGCAGACTCGGCCAGCCTCAACTACCGCCACGGCTACACCGAAGACGACAGCATCCATTCCGACCGCATCAAGCTGAATTACCGGATGGAAACCGGCCTGGGGTTCGCCGCCGAGATCAAGTACAAGACCGCCGGCGACCGTGAGGACGTGGCCTACGACAACATGGTCAACAACGGCCATGAGTTCACCGTGGACTACAACTACAAGCTGAGCCCCAAGTCGACCCTTACCCCGGCGTTCCAGATGGACAGCTCCAAGGACGCCACCGCCTACAAGTTCGGCTTGAAGTACAGCTACAAGATCAGCGACACCTGGTACGTCGCCACCCGTGTGCGGCATGACGCGCGCAACCTCGACCGCGACCAGATCGATCATTCCAAGGCGGACCGAGCCAAGGACAACCAGAACACCACGCGCCTCGAAGGTTGGCTGGGCTACACCCCGAAAGGCCCGTGGGCCTTCGAATACCAGTACATCCACTTCGACACCGACTACATCCGCTACGACAACAAGAAGAGCGACTACGAGCAGAACCTGATCATCAAGTACAAGCTCAACAAGCAGTGGGCGCCGTTCATGGAGGTGGGTGACATCAAGGTCAACGCCTATACCGATGACCGCCAGGCCCGCTGGCGCCTGGGCGTCCAGTACAACTTCATGTAATGCCGCGCTGCCGGGTGCCTGCCAGGTGGCCCGGCGTTATCGCTACCCCCAACGACCTTTCAAGCCAAGGTGCTGACCATGACCACACCCGCCTCGCCCACGTCGGGCAAACCCTTCAACCGCTTGCTGCTGACCGGCGCTGCCGGCGGGCTCGGGCAGATCCTGCGCGAAGCCTTGCAGGCCCACGCCACTGTCGTGCGCGCTTCAGATATCAGTGCGATGGCGCCAGCGGCTGGCGACCATGAAGAGGTGATCAGTTGCAACCTGGCGGACAAGGCCGGGGTACTGGCGCTTGCCCAAGGCGTGGACGCCATCGTTCACCTGGGGGGAATTTCCACGGAGCGTGCGTTCGAAGACATTCTCGACGCCAATATTCGCGGCACCTTTCATGTCTATGAGGCCGCACGCAAGCACGGCATCAAGCGGGTTGTGTTCGCCAGCTCCAACCATGTGACTGGCTTCTACCCGCAGGACGAGACGGTGGATGCGCAGTCTGTGCGCCGCCCGGACTGCTACTACGGCTTGTCCAAGTCGTATGGTGAAGACCTGGCCACCTTCTACTTTCACCGGTACGGCATCGAAACCGTGAGCCTGCGCATCGGCTCGTCATTCCCCGAGCCACGCAACCTGCGCATGCTCTCGACCTGGCTGAGTTATGCGGACCTTGCGCACCTGGTAGAACGTGCGTTGCTCGCCAAAAACGTTGGCCACACCGTGGTGTATGGGGTTTCGGCAAACCGTGAGCTGTGGTGGGACAACCGCTTCGCCGCGCACCTGGGCTTCAACCCGCAGGACAGCTCGGAGCGCTTTCGCGAGAAGCTTGCGCAACAGCCCAAGCCTGCTGCTGACGATGCCAGTGCGCACCTGCAAGGTGGCGCGTTCACCGCCGCCGGACCTTTCGGTGACTGAAGGCGCCAACGCCAGCGGGCTCAGGCCATCAGGATGCTCACCAGCATCTGCGCTGGTGTGCTCAGCTCCACGTCCTTGCGCGTAACCACTTCGTACGGCTCACTGCGCGACTTCAACTGCAACGGCAGGCGCACCAGCATGCCGTGGTCCACCGCGACCTTGGCGACATCCCATGGCATCACGGCCAGCAACCCAGGGTCTTGCAGCAGCATCGACAAGGTGGTGAAGGTCGAGGAGGTTTCAATCGGGTACTGCGGAAAGCTCAGGCCCGCTTCGCGGAATTCGCGCTCCAGGGTCAAGCGCATGGGCATGTTGACCGGGAACACCAGCCAGCGTGAGCTGGCCAATTGGCCCAGGCTCAACGACTCACTGCCGGCCAGGGCGTGCCCAGGGTTGGCCACCAACACCAACTGTTCCTGGTGCTTGGGCCGACTGTCGTACGCGGCGGGGCGCGGGCTGACGCTGGTCCGGCAGATCACCACGTCCAGGCGGCCCTGGTCGAGCAAGTTGAGCAGGCGGTCGCTGGTGTCCTCGACCACCGAGACCGACAGGTCTGGCTGACTGTCGCGCAGGCGCGCCAAGCCTTCCACCAGTATCGGTACCGCGCCCATGATGGTGCCAACCGACAAGCGCCCCCCATGGCCTTGCAGAATCCCCAGCATTTCTTCCCGCAGGTGTGCCAGGTCATTACTGATCAACCGCGCATAGCGCAGCACGCACCGCCCCAGGTCATTGGCTTCGAGGCCCTTGCTGGTGCGCTCGAACAGCACCGCGCCAAGCGTTGATTCAATCTCGTTGAGGGCCTTGGTTGCGCCGGGCTGGGTGATGGACATTGCCTCGGCCGCTTTATGGATGGAGCCCAGCTCGTCGAGGCTGATCAATAGCCGCAACTGGCGCAAGCGAAGGCGAGAGGCCATGGAGCTCAAGGATGGCAGCATAGGGGATCACTTAAAGTTATCACGGGGTCAGCAGCTCTCATTAGGCAGCAACGCCGGGGAAAATTAAAGTGTCGGCATCCCCACAAGAACAACACAGGAGCCAGCATGCGCCTGATCCAATTTGAAACCACCCCAGGCCAACGTCACGTAGGCGTAGTTGAAGGCGACCTGATCCAGGTCGTGCGTGATACCCACTCCATGCGCGAACTGGCCTTGGCCGCGATCGGCAAGCAGCATAGCCTGGCCGCCGAAGTACGCGAGCGTGGCCTGTACAGCACCGAACAACGCTACAGCCAGGCCTTGAGCGAATGCCGGGTATTGCCCCCGCTGGACCACGAAGACCCGGCCCATTGCCTGATCAGCGGCACCGGGCTGACCCACCTGGGCAGTGCCTCGACCCGCGACAAGATGCACCAACAGAAAACCGACGATGCCGCCACACTGACCGACACTGCGCGGATCTTCCAGTGGGGGATCGAGGGCGGGCGCCCTGCGCCAGGCACCGCAGGCGTGCAGCCGGAGTGGTTCTACAAGGGCGACGGCTCCATCGTCGTTCGGCCCGGCCAGGCGTTGCAGAGCCCGGCATTTGCCGAGGATGCCGGCGAAGAGCCTGAACTGGCCGGCCTGTATGTGATCGGCGATGACGGCCAGCCCTACCGCCTGGGCTTTGCCATCGGCAACGAGTTCTCCGACCATGTGATGGAACGGCGCAACTACCTTTACCTGGCTCACTCCAAGCTGCGTAGCTGCTCGTTCGGCCCCGAACTGCGGGTGGGTGAACTGCCCCGCCACCTGGATGGCATCAGCCGGATTCGTCGCGACGGCCAGGTGATCTGGGAAAAGGCCTTCCTCAGCGGTGAGGACAACATGTGCCACTCTCTGGACAACCTGGAGTATCACCACTTCAAGTACGCCCAGTTCCTGCGCCCGGGCGATGTGCACATTCATTTCTTCGGCACGGCGACCTTGTCGTTCGCCGACCAGATCAAGCCGGTCGAGGGCGATGTGTTCGAGATCAGCCTGCCCGATTTCGGCGCCCCGTTGTGCAATGGCATTGCCGTGACGCCTTCGGCCATCTCACCTGGCGAGGTGAAGACGCTCTGAACCGATGGCGGCGCAGGGCCGCGCCGCCGCGGCATTTCATAACAATCACAAAAGTGAGATGAGCATGAAGAACACCCCTTACACCGCGGCCTCGGCCGCCGCCACGGCCAGCACAGACACCGCCAGACCGACCACCGTGCGCTGGCGGATCTTCCTGATCCTGCTGTTGCTGGCAGCGATCAACTACATCGACCGGGCTTCGCTGTCGGTGGCCCTGCCGTTGATTTCTGCCGAGTTCGAACTTACGCCCGCACTTGAGGGGTTGATCCTCAGCGCGTTCTTCTGGTCTTACGCGCTGATGCAGATCCCGGCCGGTGTGCTGCTCGATCGCTTCCAGGTGCGCAATATCATCGGTGTCGCCACCATCGGCTGGGGCGCGTTCCAGGCACTGGGCGGCTTTGCCCATAACTGGATCACCCTGCTGGTCACCCGCATCGGCCTCGGTGTGGCCGAATCGCCGATCATGCCGGCGGGTGCCAAGCTCAACGGGGCCTGGCTGACCCCCAACGAACGTGGCCGAGGGGCGACCCTGGTCGACGGCGGCGCGCCGCTGGGCACCGCGTTTGGCGCCATCATCATCGCGGGGCTGATCACCTGGTTCGACTCCTGGCGCATCGCCTTCATCATCGCCGGCGTCGGCACCGTAGCGGCAGGTATCTGGGCCTGGTGGTACATCCGCAACCACCCCAGCGAACACCCGCAGGTGAACGCTGCCGAGCTTGCCTACATCACCCAGGCCAACGATGCCGCGACCCAGGCCAACGGCAACCGCAAAGCGGTGCTCAAGGAACTGCTCAAGAGCCGCTCGGTGCTGTGCATGTTCGCCGGCTACGCCTGCTACAACAGCGTGTTCTACGGCTTGTTGACCTGGATGCCGAGCTACCTGCACCAAGCCCACAACCTCGATATCAAGGCCATGGGTGGCGCCACCTTCCTGATCTTCATGTGTGGTTTTATCGGTGAGCTGATCGGCGGCTGGATCTCGGACAAGTGGAAAGCCAACGGCGGCCAACCGAACACGGTGATGCGCAGCATGTTTGCAGGCTCGGCCGCCGTTGCCGCGCTGTGCATCCTGCTGGTGGCGTATACCCCGGATGCCGCGCGGGTCATCGCGCTGCTGTGCGTGGCGCTGTTCTTCATCCGCTGGTGCGGGATGTACTGGTGCCTGCCGGCCATTCTCGGCGGCAAGTCCAAAGCTGGCGTGCTGGGTGGCAGCATGAACTTCTGCGGCAACATGGTCGGCGTGCTGGTGCCGATCCTGATCGGCTTAATCGTGCAGTTCACCGGTTCCTACTTCCTTGCCCTGATCTTCTTCGTGGTCATGGCCTTCGGCCTGATGCTGTTCTCTGGCCTGATCGACTATCGCGAGCGCGGGCTGGCCTGAGCCCCGCACCCTATTTGAGGTGATTGTCATGCAACTCATTACAACAACAGGCAGCGAACACACTGCCAACGCCGTGATCCGACTCAACCCGCTCGATGACGTGCTGATTGCCCGCCAGGCACTGCCCGAAGGGCTGCTGCTGGACGAAGGCATCACCGTTCGCCAGGCCATCCCCGCCGGGCACAAGGTCGCTGCGCGTGACCTGGCTGTCGGCCAGCCGTTGCGCCGCTACGGCCAGATCATCGGCTTCGCCAGCCAGGCCATCGCAGCGGGCCAGCATGTGCACGTGCACAACCTGGCCATGGGCGACTTTGCTCGCGACTACGCCTTTGGCGTCGATGCCCGGGGTGTGCAGGCGCCCAACGATGACACCTTCATGGGCATCGTGCGGGCCGATGGCCGGGTCGCCACGCGCAACTATGTGGGTATCCTCACCTCGGTGAACTGCTCGGCCACCGTGGCCCGGGCGATCGCCGACCACTTTCGCCGGGACATCCACCCCGAGGTGCTGGCGCCGTATCCGCACGTCGATGGCGTGGTGGCGCTGACCCACGGGGTCGGTTGCGCCGTCGACCCCTCCGGCGAAGCCTTGGCCATGCTGCGCCGTACCTTGGGTGGCTATGCCGTGCACGCCAACTTTGCCTCGGTGCTGCTGATCGGCCTGGGCTGCGAAACCAACCAGATCCCCGACCTGCTCGCCGCGCAGGGGCTGGAAAGCAGCCACACCCTGCGCACCTTCACCATCCAGGGCAGTGGCGGCACCAGCAAGACCATCGCCAGCGGTATTGCCCAGGTCAAGGCGTTGCTCGCCGAAGCCAACCAGGTCGAGCGCCAGCCGGTCAGCGTGCGCCACCTCACGGTCGGCCTGCAATGCGGGGGCTCGGACGGCTATTCGGGGATTACCGCCAACCCCGCCCTGGGCAATGCCGTGGACCGGCTGGTGGCCGCAGGCGGCACCGCGATACTGTCGGAAACCCCGGAAATCTACGGCGCCGAGCATTTGTTGACACGTCGCGCGGTAAGCCAGCAGGTCGGTGAAAAACTGATCGCGCGCATCCAGTGGTGGGAAGCCTATTGCCAACGCATGGGCGCCGAACTGAACAACAACCCCTCTGCCGGTAACAAGGCCGGCGGCCTGACCACCATCTTGGAGAAGTCACTGGGGGCGGTGGCCAAGGCCGGTTCCAGCGACCTGGTGGATGTCTACGAATACGCAGAACCGGTGCGCGCCCATGGCCTGGTGTTCATGGACACGCCCGGCTACGACCCGATCTCTGCCACCGGCCAGGTCGCTGGCGGGGCCAACCTGATCGCCTTCACCACCGGCCGCGGTTCGGCCTACGGCTGCGCGCCCTCCCCGTCGATCAAGCTGGCGACCAACACGCGCCTGTGGGAAACCCAGGAAGATGACATGGATGTCAATTGCGGCGGCATCGCCGACGGCAGCATGACCATCGAAGAACGGGGCCTGCACATCTACCAGATGATGCTGCACATCGCCTCGGGCGAACGCAGCAAGAGTGAACAGCACGGCTACGGGCAGAACGAGTTCGTGCCTTGGCAGATCGGCGCCATCACCTGACGGTTCGCTTCACGTACCCGTTTTAACGTTTATTGGAGCTTTCATGACCCAGATTCTTGGTCACAACTACATCGGCGGCCAGCGCTCGGCGCAAGGCAGCACCCGGCTTGTCAGCCTCGACGCCAGCACAGGTGAAGCATTACCGGGCGTTTTCAGCCAAGCCACCGAAGCTGAAGTGGATGCGGCTGCAACCGCTGCAGCCGCCGCCTTCCCGGCGTATCGCAACCTGCCTGCCGAACGACGCGCAGTGTTTCTGGATGCCATTGCCGACGAACTCGATGCGCTGGGTGACGACTTCATCACCACGGTCTGCCGCGAAACCGCCCTGCCCGCAGGCCGCATCCAGGGCGAGCGGGCCCGTACCAGTGGCCAGATGCGCCTGTTCGCCAAGGTGCTGCGCCGGGGCGATTTCCATGGCGCACGTATCGATCGGGCCCTGCCGCAGCGCCAGCCACTGCCGCGCCCGGATCTGCGCCAGTACCGTATCGGGGTCGGCCCGGTGGCCGTGTTCGGGGCCAGCAACTTCCCCCTGGCATTCTCCACTGCCGGTGGCGATACCGCCTCGGCGCTGGCCGCAGGCTGCCCGGTGGTGTTCAAGGCGCACAGCGGCCACATGGCCAGCGCCGAAGCGGTGGCCGATGCCATCCTGCGGGCGGCGGTACGCAGCGCGATGCCTGCGGGCGTGTTCAACATGATCTACGGCGGCGGTGTCGGCGAATGGCTGGTCAAGCACCCGGCCATCCAGGCCGTCGGTTTCACCGGCTCGCTCAAGGGCGGTAACGCGCTGTGCGCATGGCCGCCGAACGGGCGCAGCCGATTCCGGTGTTCGCCGAGATGTCCAGCATCAACCCGGTAATCCTGCTGCCTGAGGCGCTGGCACAGCGAGGCGCCACGCTGGCCCGCGAACTGGCGGCATCGGTGACCCTTGGCTGCGGCCAGTTCTGCACCAACCCCGGCCTGATCCTGGGGTTGCGCTCAGCCGCATTCAGCCAATTTGTCGTGCACCTGCAAGCGCACATGGCCGACCAGCCGGCGCAAACCATGCTCAACGCCGGCACCCTGGCCAGCTATCGCCAGGGTTTGCAGCACCTGCACGCTCACCCCGGCATCAGCCACCTGGCAGGCGCCGAGCAAGGCGAGCGCCAAGCGCAGCCGCAGCTGTTCCAGGCGGATGTCGGCATGCTGCTGAACGGCGACCCGCTGTTGCAGGAAGAAGTGTTCGGGCCTGCGACCCTGATCATCGAAGTCGAAGACCAGGCGCAACTCAAAGCGGCCGTGCAGGCCCTGCGCGGGCAACTGACTGCCACGCTGATGGGCGAAGCAGCGGAGCTGCCGGGCTTCGCCTGGCTGAGCGAGCTGCTGCAGGAAAAGGTCGGCCGCGTGTTGCTCAATGGCTACCCGACAGGCGTCGAGGTGTGCGATGCGATGGTGCATGGTGGCCCGTACCCTGCCACCTCGGATGCGCGCGGCACGTCGGTGGGCTCGCTGGCCATCGACCGCTTCCTGCGGCCGGTGTGTTTTCAGAATTACCCGGATGAGCTGCTGCCGCCGGCGTTACAGAACGCCAACCCGCTGGGGATCTGGCGCTTGGTCGATGGAGAGGCTAGCCGTTCAGCCTGCTGAGGGCCGCCGTGCAGCCGCCCCGACGAACACCGGGGTGCGTTGAGGGGGCGGCTGCCCACACGGAAATTTTGAACTCCCTTCGCACTGCCCTCTCCCACCTGAAGAGCCCCCGCGATTCTTCAGGACCCCGCCATGGCCAAACCCCTGCAGGAGTACCAGCGCAAACGCGATTTCAACGCCACGCCCGAGCCCAGCGGTAACCGTGGCCGTGGCAAGCAGCCCCATGCCCTGCAGTTCTGCATCCAGAAGCACGACGCCAGCCACCTGCACTACGATTTTCGCCTGGAGCTCGACGGCACGCTGAAAAGCTGGGCGATCCCCAAGGGCCCTTCGCTGGACCCGAAGGTTCGCCGGCTGGCCGTACACGTCGAAGACCACCCGCTGGACTACGCCGACTTCGAGGGCAATATCCCGGAAGGCCACTACGGCGCCGGTGACGTGATTGTCTGGGACCGGGGCATCTGGGAGCCCGAAGGTGACGCGCAGCAGGCCTATGCCAAGGGCAAGCTGCGTTTTCGCTTGCAGGGCGAGAAACTCAATGGCGTATGGAACCTGTTTCGCACCCACCTTGGGGGCAAGAAAGAACAGTGGATGCTGGTCAAGTCGCACGATGGCGAAGCCCGCAGCGAGGCCGAGTACAGCATCGTCGAGGCTCAGCCCGACAGCGTGCTCAGCGAGCGGACACTGGTCCCCAGGGCGCGAAAAACGGCCGGCAAGGCGGCGCCCCGTACACCACGCAAACGCAAGGCGAGCGCCCAGCAGGCCGCGCTACCCGATACGCTGCAACCGCAACTGGCCACCCTGGTCGACTCGCCACCGGCCGGCGATTGGTTGTACGAGGTGAAGTTCGACGGCTACCGGATTCTCGCGCGCATCGACGGTGATGACGTACGCCTGTACACCCGCAACGGCCATGACTGGACTGCCAAGCTGCCGCATCAGCAAGCCGCGCTGCGCAACCTGGGCCTCGATTCTGCCTGGCTGGACGGCGAAATGGTGGTCAACGACGCCCACGGCGTGGCGGACTTCCAGGCCCTGCAGAACGCCTTCGATAGCGAAGACGATCAGCACATCCTCTATTACCTGTTCGACCTGCCCTTTCTGGGCGGCCAGGACCTGCGCCAATTACCACTGCAAGAGCGGCGCCACACCCTGCAGCAATTGCTGGACCAGGACGACTCAGAGTGGCTGCGGTTTTCCGAAGACTTTGATCAGCCAGTCGACTCACTGCTCGACAGCGCCTGCCGCATGAAGCTCGAAGGCCTGATTGGCAAACGCGCCGACAGCCCTTACACCGGCCGACGCAGCGCCGACTGGATCAAACTCAAGTGCCAGCAACGCCAGGAATTCGTGATAGTCGGCTACACCGACCCCAAGGGCAGCCGCAGCGCCTTTGGCGCGTTGCTACTGGCCGTGCACGACGAGGGCGGCGAGTTGCGCTACGCCGGCAAGGTAGGCACCGGCTTCAGCGCGGCCACCCTGGACAGCATTCATGCGCGGCTCAAGCCTTTGCAAACGGCCAAACCACCCTTGAGCCAACCACCGACCGGTGCCGAAGCGCGGGGGGTGCATTGGCTCAAGCCGACCCTGCTGGCCGAAGTGGCCTACGCCCAGATGACCCGCGACGGAGTGGTGCGCCACGCGGTGTTCCATGGGCTGCGGGATGACAAACCTGCCACCGCCATCGATCTGGAGCACGCCATGCCTGGCAAGTCCGTCGCCAAGCCCAAGGCTCAGCGCAAACCCGAGGCGCTGGGCGAACTGCGCCTGACCCACCCTGAGCGCATCATCGACGCCACCCGCGCAACCACCAAGCGCCAGGTGGCCGAGTACTACGCGCAGGTCAGCGAGTGGATTCTGCCGCAACTGAAAAACCGCCCCGTGGCGCTGGTACGCGCCCCCGATGGCCTGGCGGGTGAGCTGTTCTTTCAGAAAAACGCCGACCAGCTGCACATCCCCAATGTGGTCAGCTACGACAAGAAAGCGGCCGGCCAGGCCGCCATGGTCATCAACCGCGCCGACACCCTGCTGGGCGCGGTGCAAATGAACATGCTCGAACTGCATACCTGGAACGCCACCGACAAGGATTTCGACAAGCCGGACCGCTTCATCCTCGACCTGGACCCGGACCCTGCGCTGCCGTGGAAGGCCATGCTGGAGGCCACGCAACTGACCTTGACCCTGCTCGACGAGCTCGGCCTGAAGGTGTTCCTGAAAACCAGCGGCGGCAAGGGTATCCACCTCGTCGTGCCACTGACCCGCAAAGCGGGCTGGGACGAGGTGAAGGACTTCAGCCATGCCATCGTCGATTACCTGGCCAATCTGTTCCCCGATCGGCTCAGCGCCGTGTCGGGGCCGAAGAACAGAGTCGGGCGCATCTTCATTGACTATCTGCGCAATGGCCAAGGCGCTACCACCGCGTGTGCCTATTCGTTGCGGGCGCGAGAAGGCCTGCCGGTGTCCGTGCCCATCTGGCGCGAAGAGTTGGCGCAACTCAAGGGCGCCAACCAATGGCACATCGGCAACCTGCACGAACGCCTGGCCGAAGTGGACGACCCGTGGGCCGACATGGGCAAGACCCGTCAATCGATCACCGCGCGCATGCGCAAACAGCTAGGGCTGGGCTGATGAGCATCATTCAGGACTTTGATCTGAACAACCTTGACCGGCTGTTGCGCGCTTTTACCGAACGGCCGCAGGCGCTCAACCTCGATACCCAGCTGCCAGCGCTGATCCAGGCGTTGCAGGCTGACCACCTTGACCTGCTGCCCTTGCCGGGCCAAGGCAACACCTTGCGGCGGTGGCAGAGCCTGGCACGCATCGCTGGCTGTGACATGGCCCTGGCCAAACTCTACGAGGGCCATACCGATGCCTTGGCGATCCTTGCCGAATGCGGGGCCGCGCACCATGCCCAGGAGGGTATCTGGGGCGTGTGGGCTGCCGAACCGCCGAATGCCCGCGCACGTATCGTCGAACGCCAGGGCGAGCAGGTGCGCCTGGCTGGCCGCAAGGCCTGGTGTTCGGGCGCCTTGCAGATCGACCGCGCGCTCATCACCGCCTGGGGTGATGACGAACAACCGCAGTTGGTAGCGATAGAGCTGTCGCACCCCAGCCAAGGCTTGAACATCGAGCACTGGCAAGCTGTGGGCATGGCCACCACGGCAAGCGTCGACGTCGAGTTCAACCATACGCCCGGCATCGCCATCGGCAAGCCGGGGCAATACCTGTCGCGCCCGGGCTTCTGGCACGGCGGGGCTGGCATTGCGGCCTGCTGGTACGGCGCGGCGGAGGCACTGGCCGATTACCTGCGCGAACACTGTCGCAACCCGCGCCCCGACCCGCATGCCGACGCCCACCTAGGCGCGGTCGACGCGGCCTTGCTTGGTGCCAGGGCGGCGCTGCGCGAGTGTGCAGCCTGGATCGACCGCGAGCCAAGCGCGGATGCCAGTTTCGAGGTGCGGCGCACCCGCGCGCAGGTCGAACAAGCCGTCGAGCAGGTGATCCATCACGTGGGGCGGGCACTGGGTGCCTCGCCGTTCTGCCGCAGCAGCCACTTTGCCCGGTTGAGTGCCGATTTGCCGGTCTTTATGCGCCAGAGCCACGCCGAGCGTGATCTGGCAGCCCTCGGACAGCAGCTGGCGAACCTGCCAGCAGGAGCTTGGCAGTTATGAATTTGATCGCGTCCAGCAACGGCACCCCCTGGGCTGACTGGCAGCATGCCGCGCACCTGGCCAGGGCCACCTGGATCGACCCCGGGCAACTGTGCCCGCCGGGGCGTCGCCTGGTACTGATCGCCCCCCACCCGGATGATGAAATTCTCATGGCGGGCGGCTTGCTGGCGGGCTTTCACGGGCGCGAAGAAGACCTGGTACTGATTTCGGCCACCGATGGCGAGGGCAGCCACCCAGGCTCCAGGCACTGGACCGAGCACCGCTTGCGCAGGCAACGGCCGCTGGAGAGCCGCCACGCCCTGCAACAGCTCGACCTGGACCTCAACCGCCTGGACTGGCGCAGGCTGCACCTGAAGGATGGCGCGCTACCGCGCGACGAGGCTTTTCTGGTCAACCACCTGAGCCAGCTGCTCAAGCCCGACGACCTGCTCATGGCCACCTGGCGCAACGATGGCCATTGTGATCACGAAGCGGTTGGCAGGGCCGCCGCGCAATCGGCACTGGCGCGCAAGGTGCAACTGGTGGAGGTACCGGTATGGGCGTGGCACTGGGCGCAACCGGACGACCCTCGCCTGCCCTGGCCGCGGGCTCATCGCGTGCAGCTCGATGAAGCCCGCCTGGCCCGCAAGCGCAAGGCCCTGGCTGCGCACGCCAGCCAGCTGGAGCCGGATGACGGCCAACCGCCCGTGCTGCCCGCCGCTTTGCAGGACTGCCTGCTACAGCCATTCGAACTGGTGTTCTTGTAAGGGAATCGACATGAGCCTCGACGCGCAATACTTCGCCGACCTCTACGCCAGCAGCGAAGACCCCTGGGCCTTCCGCACCCGCTGGTATGAAAAGCGCAAGCGCGAGCTGGTCATGGCCAGCCTGCCTCGCCAATGCTACCAGCGTGTTTTTGAACCGGCGTGTGCCAACGGCGAACTCAGCGCCTTGCTGGCCGAGCGTTGTGCCGACCTGCTGTGCCAGGACCTGGACCCGACCGCGGTGGGCCTGGCCCGTGAACGCCTCGCGAACGTGAGCCACGCCTCGGTCGAACTAGGCAAGCTACCGGGTGACTGGCCCGGGGGGCGCTTCGATCTCATTGTGTTGAGTGAGCTGGGTTACTACCTCGACCCGACAGACTGGCTGCAGGTCATCGAGCAGTCGGTCGCCAGCCTGAGCTATGACGGCGGCTTGCTGGCCTGTCACTGGAAACACCCGATCGCGGGCTGCCCGCAGGATGGCCGCGAGGTGCACCGGATGCTGGGCAAGCATCTACCGCTGTATCCGGTGTATCGCCACGAGGAAGCGGACTTTCTACTCGAATATTGGTCATGCCAGCCCAGCGTGGTGGACCTTGACGAGACCTGCCCATGATTGCCGTGGTGATCCCCGCGCACAACGAGGCGCGCCGCCTGGGCCGGTGCCTCAAGGCGGTCAAGGTCGCGGCCGCGCAGGCCGAGCAAGCGGGCTACCAGGTCAGCATCCTGGTGGTGTTGGACCGCTGCAGTGACGGTAGCGCGGCGGTGGCCAGGCGTCATGGCGTGCAGACGCTGGACGTTCACGCCGGCAACGTTGGCATGGCACGCAGGGCTGGGGCCGCCAAGGTGATCGAACAAGGCGCCAGCTGGCTGGCCTGTACCGATGCCGACAGCCAGGTGCCGCCGCACTGGCTGCTGTCGCAACTGGCGTTTGGGGCAGATGTGGTCTGTGGAACGGTGCATGTGGAATGCTGGCAGCCTTGGCAGAAGGCTGCCTTGCGTCGGCTGTACCTGAGCCGCTACGAGGCACGTGAAGGGCATCGGCATGTTCACGGTGCCAACCTTGGGGTCAGCGCGCAGGCCTATCTGCAGATTGGCGGCTTCCAGCCGTTGCCAGCGCATGAGGATGTACAGTTGGTGCGCGACCTGGAAGCGCAAGGGGCGCAGATTTCGTGGACGGCACGGCATAGTGTGGCCACCAGCAGCCGGCGGGACAGCCGGGCGCGGGAGGGGTTTGGGGATTATTTGGCGAGCCTTGAGGTGACGGTGTCGTGATTGGGATCCTGGGGCTGCTTTGCAGCCCTTTCGCGACGCAAGGCCGCTCCTACACCGATCGCGTTCTTTTGGACTGCCCCCAAAATCTCAGCCATGACTCATGAAGCCTTGCGCGTACGCTTTGCAGGTTTCTTCTCGGCCTCGGGCTTTTTCTTCCCCGCCGCCCCACCCTTGCCGCCCAAGCTGCGTTTGAGCAGTTCGGTAAGGTCGATAATGTCGGCACCTTTCTCTGCAGTATCGCCCTCGCCCTTCTCCACCACGCTGATCTTGCCCTTGCTGGCTTTCTCTTCCACCAGGTCCATGATGGTTTGGCGAAACGCATCCTGATACTCATCCGGCTGCCATGAGCCGCTCATGTCCTCGACCAGCCGCTTGGCCATGTCCAGTTCACGTTTGTCCACTTTGGTATCGGTCACGCTCTTGTCCAGCTCCAGCGTCTCCAACCCGCGCACTTCCTCGGGCCAGCGCAGGGTGATCATCACCAGGGCATCATCCAGCGGGCGCAGCAGCGTCAAGTGCTGACGGGTATGCAACACCACCGTGGCCAACGCCACCTTGCCGGTGCTGGCCAGCGTTTCGCGCAGCAACGCATAGACCTTGCCGCCGCGGCGGTCGGGGCTCAGGTAATACGGAGTATCGAAATGCTGCAGGGGAATTTCGCCGGCATCGACGAACGAGAAGATATCGATGGTCTGGGTCGCTTCAGGCCTGGCCGTGCGGATCTCTTCCTCGCTGATCACCACATAACGGCCTTTCTCGTACTCCACACCTTTGACGATGTTGTCCTTATCGATCTCTTTGCCGGTGACCTTGTTGATTCGCTTGTAACCGACCGGCTCCATGCTGCGTTTGTCCAGCCAGTCGAAATCGACCCGCTCGGTGCGCACCGCAGTATTCAGCGAGACGGGGATGTGCACCAGCCCGAAACTGATCGCGCCCTTCCAGATTGCCCTTGCCATGGTTAAGTCACCTCCCTCCAGCCCTGCGCCTATCGGAGCCTCTACTTGAAGTGACTGCGGCGCGCTGGGAAGGTTTAGTCAGGCTGCCCTGCGGCGGGCAGCGACTCGGTGCTTAGCTGAACAACACGCGCTTGAAGGCCTCGGCGGCCAGGTGCACTTGCACCGACCAATCGTCTGCGGCTTCGCTGCCGGCATCGTCGGAAATGTATTTGAGGCAGACGAATGGAATGCCTTCGCTGCGGGCAATCAGTGCCAGTACGTAGGCCTCCATGTCGACGACGTCGTAAGGTGCCTTGCCGTGGCTGGTTTCGAAATTGTCACCTGTGCCGCAGGTTTCCAGGGCAAGCCCTGGAATTGGCTCGCCGTGTTCGAGCAGAACGGGGATGTCCGACAGCGGCGTCTCATAGCGGGCGAAGCCCAGTGGCGTGACATCCATGTCGCGCTGGACGAAACGGGTGCAGCACACCACTTCACCCTTGCCATGGCCCTGGCTGCCGGCAGAACCCAGGTTGACGATCAGCTTGGGCTTGCGTTGGGCGATGGCCTTGGTCAGCGCGATAGCAGCATTGACCTTGCCGATGCCAGTGAACACGGTGTTCACCTCAGCAAACACAGTGCCAGCCTCGGCCTCGAGGGCGAAGACGAACAGCGTGTCATCCAGTGAAATGTCGGGGAATTGCTTGATCAGCATCATGGCGCAGGGGTTCCGGGTGGCTGCAAAAGGCGCGGCCATTTTCGGCCAACCCTGCCGAATTGCAAGCCCCGGCTACTGTTGCGTATGCCCTTGCCTGATCACCTGCTCGACCACGGCCTGTAGCGCTTCGGTGGCGTTCTTCCCGGCGGCGCACGCCTGCTCCAGGCATTCAAGCTGTCGGTCGGCACTGGTGCCCTCACGCAGGATACGCCGGGCATGCTCGAAGGCGCGTTCGGCGTCCACGGTGTCGACGGGGAACTGCCCCTGCAACTGCGCCAGCCAGCCTTCGGCCGTGACCGGCTGTTGCTCCTGGGTACCAATGAACTGGCCTTGGCGGCCGTAGCGCAGGGCGCGCCAGTAATTCTCCTGCGCGACCCAGCGCAACTCCCGGTTGAAAGGTGCGCGCGCCTGCCTTGGCTGCAAGCTGTGTTCCACCAAGTGGCGAAACACCCCGGCGATGCTCAAGGCGTCCTCAAGGCAGGGGCAGCCATCACAGATACGCAGCTCGACGGTGGGAAAACGTCGCGACGGCCGGATGGCCCACCAGAAGTCACCGTCAGCAGCCAACGAGCCGGTGCGCTGAAGCAAAGCCCGGTAGCGTTCATAGGCAGACCAGTCGGCCAGCGGCTCGGGCAACCCCATGTGCGGCCACTCGCCACAAATGACCCGCCGGTAGCTCATGTAGCCGGTACCCTGGCCCAGCCACAAGGGTGAGGAGGTACTGAGAACCAGCAGCAGCGGCAGCCAGTGCACCAGCCGATTGATCAATTGCATGCGGTCGCAGTCCGCCGGCACCCCCACGTGAACATGCAAGCCATTGAGCAGGCTGCGCCGCGCCACATGCTGGTAGTCGTCGAACAACTGGCGGTAGTGCACGCACGGCGCAGGCTTGTGCCGCAGCCAGGCTGCATTCGGGTGGCTGCCCGCGCCATACAGGCCCATGCCTTGTGCCGCCAGCACCTCGCTCAATCGCTGCCGGGCATGCGAGAAGAACTCGCGCGCCTCGAACAGGTTGGCGAACACGGGAGAGGCGACTTCTATCTGGCTGCGGAACATCTCCTGGGCAAAATGCTGCCCCAGTACTTCACGACACTGCCTGACCAGGCCCGAGGCAGGCATCGCCGGCACCTTGCCGGTAGCCAGGTCCACCAACAGGTATTCCTCCTCGATGCCAAACGTACAAGGCCGGGCCATGCTTCAACCGTTACGGGTAACGGTAAGCGCAACGGCGGCAATGCGCTCGACGTGTTCATAGCCGGGTTCGTCAAGCTGTTCGCCAAACACGTCGGGGTCGATTTCCCGGTATACCCAGGACCATTGCGGGCCCGCCAGGCGCAGGCGAACAGCCTCAAGCAGCGCGTCCCGGCCTTCTACAATCGCTACCCCGGTGTAGAGCAACAAGGTACCCCTCATGCTCAGGCGTTCCCGGGCCTGTTCGACGATGCGCAGTGACAGCTCGGCGCCCAGCGCCCCGCCACCGTGGCGGTAGGTGCGCGCATTGTGGTCGAGCATGTAGGGCGGATTGGCCACGATCAGGTCGAAGGTGCCGGTAATGCCGTGAAGCAAATCACTCGGCTCCACGGACACATTGCTGATGCCCGCCAAGGCCGCGTTGATGGCGGTATAGCGCAACGCCAGCGGGTTGATGTCCAGCGCGCTGACTTGGGCATGGGGGGCGGCGCGGGCGATGAGCAATGCCCCCACGCCACTGCCGCAGCCAATATCGACCGCGTGTTCCACGCGATCCGGGCAGCGTTGCAGATGGTCATGAATGACCTGGGCAAAGCGGTAGCTGTCGGGGCCGAAGAACACCGCGTCACTGGCGTGTGTGGGGTACGCGGAATGCACCAGCAACAGGTCGTCCAGGCTCGACCAACGCACCTTGCTGGCCAGCAGTTCACCGCGCTGCTCTAGCACCTGCGCATGCTGCAACGCTTGCAATTCGTCGGCCGAAAGCAACGAAGGCGCAAACGGCCGGCTCCAGCCGAACACGTCGCGCAAGTTGCTCGCCTGCCGGGCGCTGTCACGGGCGTTGTTGCGCGCATGGGTGGCGGGGGTTACACAGGTGAAGCGGTAAACGTCCGCACGCAAGCGCTTGCCTAGCTGCAGCAGTGCCAGGTCTGCCTGGGCTTGCTCTGGGTCTAACATCATCACTGACATCCTTCTTGAACCAGGCCAGTGGCGTTGACGAAGGCCTGAGTAGCCAACAGCCCCTCCGGCGACGCGTGACGGTTGCCGGCCATGCGCTGCACCAGGGCCTCCACAGTCTCTGGGCGCTGGCTGACCATGGGCCTGTCATCCGCCGACACGTTGATGTCCCAGCTACCCGGCATGACGCGCCGGATAGGCGCCTGCCAGTCGCCAGCGATCCAGTCGTGCCACAACTGCTTCTCGTAGGCCGTGAATACGCCGAACATGGCCGCAGCAGGTCCGTCGATCAGTTTCCACCAGCGGCTGTTTACCGGGTTCTCCCCGCGCCGGATCCACCCTTGGGCCTGCAGCGCATCGACGAAGGCCGGCATGGCGCCGGGCTCGGCCAGCCATTGATTGATGGTGCGCTTTTGCAAACGGCAGTGATCGGCGTGCATGAACTGGCCGTATTGGCGCTTGCGCTCCAGCGCTGCGAACAGCTGTGCCTGCAGGTCGAACTCGGCGACCAATGCGGTCGCTGGGGTGCCCAGGTCGTTCAACCGGTAGCCGCGCCGCACCCGCTGGTAGAAGTGCTGTGCGTCCTGTGCCGGGCACAGTTGCCGTAACGCCTGGATGGACAGCTGGGCATGGCCGCTGGCGGCGTTGTCGATGGTGACATGCAGCTGAAAGTAATGGCCGTCGATGCCCAGCTCCGCCAGCTCATACGTGGTAATCAGCAAATGCAGCGGCGGCTGCTCGTAACCCAGGTTGTACCCCAGCACTTCGGGCAGGAATGCGTCCCCGTGCTGCCCAAGGGCCAGTTGCACGGCACCTTGCAAGTAGCGCTGGTCGTCCAGTTGGGGCAGTTCCAGGCAGCCCAGACGGCTCAGCAGCCGCTGGTAGATCAGCACATGGTTGCAACGCGGGTCGCCATTGCCCAGCTCTTCCAGGTAGGTGCGGATCAGCCCGTGGTACCGCGGGTCGCGCCAGTGCTGCAACGTGCCGTGCAGCCAGGCACCGTCCACCGCCTTGGTGGGTGCAACCTGCTGCAGAAACCACAGGGCATGGGCGCGGTTGCTGAAGAAGTGGCGTGGCGCACCTTGGCGGCGTTGCTGCAGGTAGTCGGCATAGGCCTTGGCGACTTCGCCGGCATGATGATCGCTCCAGGCAGGGAGCTGTGCGGGGGTGTCAGGCAAATCATCCGGCCAGTGCTCGACGCGCGCGATTTGTTCACGCAGCCAGGCGGCGCTTGTGGCGTCCGGGCCTTCCAGGAGGTTCTGGTACCGGTGTTGCAGGCTCAGGTTTGCTGCGCGAGCCCCTGCATCAGCAGCGGCCTTGCGGGTAATGACCGTCATGCCGAGCTCCTCTGAACTTATTGGGCCGGTTTTTGCCCCGGCATAGGCTCGGGGTCAGGCGCAGGCTGCGGCGCTGGCAGATCATCCGGTTTTTGCATTTGCAACGATGGCTTGCTGGGGTCGGCGTCTTTGCCGGGGTGATTGTTGTCTCGGTCGAAACAACCACCCATCAGCGTCATGGCGCCCACCAGGGCGACCCAATGAGTCAATCGCATGGGAAGTCCTCCGTTGTGTTCAATTGCAGTGCCAGGTCGCCCCGGCACTGCGTATTCCTCAATTACGAACGGCCGCCTTTACGGCTGGTGTCGTGAGGCATGTTGCCCCCCGAAGACTGGCCACCTTTACGCCCCGCTTCAGAGGCCTTCTCGCGGTCGTTGGCGAAGTTGCCCGGGTTCTTGCTGCCGCCTTGGCTGCCTTCCTTGCCCTGGGTGCCGGTGCGGCTGTTCTCTTTGTTAGCCATGGTCGTGAAACCTCATATGACTTCAGGAAGCACGGCACTGTGCCGTACATAGGTTCGGAGTTCGGCGATATCGAGGGATTCGTTTTATTGCGACAGGTTCGGACCGGTGGCATTAAATAAGCGGCAGCTGCATATTTGGTGCGCCAAGTGACGTCTGGCTTACTCGGTATCCGTTGTATCGAGACGCGCCTGCCGCCGCCCCAGCCAGCCGCCGGTCGCCGCCCACCCCAGGGCTATCGCGGCCCCCATCAGCATCGCCAGTTGCGGGTGCTCGGCCATCACGTCCAGTGCCCGCTTGACCCAACCGCTAAGGGCGTCACCGCCGCGGTAGACCACCGTGTCGATGAAGTTCTTGGCCTTGTACTTGTCCTCTGCCGACAGGACCGTGAACAGCATCTCGCGCCCAGGCCGCACCAGCGCATACTCACCGGCCCGGCGCACCACCATCACCACGACGAAGGCGGCGAACACCGGCGCCAGTGCCAGCCAGACAAAACCTGCAGCCATTACCAACGGCACCGCCACCAGCAGCACCCCCACGCCCATTCTCCGGGCCAGGCGCCCGGTCAGGAACACCTGGGTGAGGATCGCCAAGGCCTGGACCACGGTGTCGATCAGGCCGAACACCTGGGTTTGCCGTGTGCGGTCGGTGAAGGTCTCGCTGACGATGCGCGCCTGTTCGAAGTACAGGAACGTGCTGACGCTGGCCAGCAGTACCACGAACAGCGCGATACCCAGCAGATAGGGAGAGCGCAGCACCGCCGTGGCGCCGGCGAACGGGTTGCCACCCAAGGGTTTCGACGACGAGCGCTGCAGGTGCGCCGGCAGTGGATGACGGGCCCGCCAGCGCTGCAAGTACAGCGTTGCGCCCGTGCTGCCGAGCAAGAACAGGCCCGCCAGCACCAGCAGGCCGGCATGCCCCAGCGGGCCCACCAGCACGGTGCCCAGGATCGGCCCGCTTAGCCCGCCCAGGCTGGCACCGGCCGCCAGCAGGCCGAACAGGCGTTTGCCTTGCTCGGTGGAAAACAGGTCGGCAAGCACGCTCCAGGCCAGCGAGATGGTCAGCAGGTTGAACACCGACAGCCAGATGTAGAACGCCCGTGCCGTCCACAGACCGTCTGGATCACGGGCAAAGAGCACGGCGAAGAGCAGCAGGTTGCTGGTGAAAAAGCCATAGGTCCACGGCAGGATATGCCGCCGACGCACTTTCGACGCCAGCCAGCCAAACAGCGGCAGGCACGCCAGGGTGGCAACGAAGGTGCCGGTAAACAGCCATTGCAGGTTGTCTACGCCACCGGCCACGCCCATGGTCTCGCGCACCGGGCGCAGCATGAAGTAACCGCTGAACAGCAGGTAGAACAACAACAGCCCGGCAAGCACCGCAGGCCCTTCACCCGGTTGAAGATTCAACCCGTTGCCCAGGCGCCGCCGCCAGCCTTGCATCGCGTCAGGCAAACTGGTCGATCAGCGCCTGTTGCTGCGCTTGGCTGAGCAGCGGCGTGTGGCCGGCCTTGAGCTGATCGAGCTGTCGATCAGGGCGGCTGGTGGCGGGTATGACCGTGGTCACTGCCGGGTGGCTGATGGCGAACTTGAGAAACAGCTGCGCCCAACTGCCGATACCTGCCTCTGCAGCCCAGCCAGGCAAGGGCTGGCCCTTGACCTTGGCGAACAGCCGGCCATCGTCGAACGCCCGGTTGATCAGCACTGCAACGCCCTTGTCCTGGCACAGCGGCAGCAGTTCGCGCGCCGCATGTGGCGCATTGACCGAATAGTTGATCTGGATGAAATCCAAGGGCTCGCTGCGCACGATCCTGGCGACTTCATCCTGGCCGCTGTTCAGGTAGTGGGTGATGCCGACGTAGCGGGTCTTGCCCTGCTGCTTGAGTTCACGGGCATAGGGCAGCTGGGTCTGCCAATCGCGCAGGTTGTGGATCTGCAGCAGGTCGACCTTGTCGGTGCGCAGGCTGCGAAGGCTGCCGGCCCACTGCGCTTGCGCGTCGGCGAGGCTGTCAGCGGCGATCTTGGTGGCAAGGAAGCACTGCCGGTGCCAACCGCCTTCTTCCAGTAATTGGCCAAGGATACTGTCGGCGCCGCCATAGTTGGGCGAGGTGTCGATGACCCTGCCGCCACCCTCGAAGAAGGCCTTGAGCACCGTGGCCAGCTGTTGGTACTCGGCAGTGCCGGCTTCGACTTCGAAACTGCCAGAGGTACCGGCACCGATCACCGGCAGGGCTTCACCGGTGGATGGGATCTTGCGGGTCAGTAGCCCGCTGGGTGCGGCAGCGTGCAACCAGGGGCTTGCGGCCAGCAGCCCCAAGGCCGCGCTGGCGCGCAGGACATCACGACGTGCGTACATGGAAAAGCTCCCGTCATGAATCGGAAACTTTCAAGGCTAGCCGCTCTACCCTGCGCCGGCGAGTGATTCTGTATCTGGATGTTTAGCGATCAGGCCTGCAGCAGCAGGCGCAGGTCCAGGCCGGTATCACCCAGGGGTGGGCACCAGTAATAGCCGCCGGTCAGTGGCCGGCTGAAACGGTAGAGGCCATCGATGATGCCGTCTTCCAGGCCGCTCATGCGCCGCAGTTGCACTTCGAAGGCATCGAAACTGTGGCCCAGGGCAACGAAGGCAAGGCCTGCGCCTCGCGCGTCGGCCCAGGCGACCGAACGACGGACCATGAACGCTTCAGGTTCGAAGCTTTCCTGGGCGGTACGCTTGACGTGTGCGGATGCCGGGGCGTCGTCGAGTTCTTCGTTGTCGGCCAGGCGGCGGCCGATGATGTTGTCTTGGTCTGCCTGGGGCAGCGACTTGAAGTACGTCAGGTCATGCTTCCACAACTGGAACGCGGCAAAGCTGGAACCACTGAGGCCGGGCTGGCCAGCGTCGACGATGGCCGCTTGCACTGCCTCTTCGTCCACCGGGTTTTCGGTGCCGTCTTCATAGCCGGTCAGGTCGTGCCCGCCCCGGTGCAGGAAGCCGTCGATGCAGTCTGCCAGGTGCAGTGCCGGTGCCAGCGCCTGCTCCAGGGCCTGGGCGCGCAGCAGCAAGTCACCCCGCTCGTTACCGCGCAGCCACAGCCACAGGGCGTGCTGGGTGCTTGGGTTCTCGACCGCAGCATCCAGCTGCGGGAAGGCCCGCAAGCCCGGGACTTCGCGGCCCAGGGCCTTGGCCAGGGGTGCGCCGACGCCAAGGATCAGCTGTTCGCCATCGACCTGCGGCAGCAAGGCGTCGAGTGCAGCGGGCAACGCTTCGGGGGAGTGCAGCGTGAAGAACAGGTGGCGGGCATGGGCCGGCACCG
>NZ_JANIAG010000008.1:0-65399 GCF_028682155.1 Pseudomonas sp. 39004 | reverse complement strand
TCCAAAAGACGCTACTCGAGTACAGCGGAAAGCAAGCGGTCGCCAGTCTTTGCGGAAAAGGGCTTCGCCAATGGCAGCGACAAAAGCCGCCGCTTGAAGCAAGGCTGAGTGACTTGGCTTCGCAGTTGCAGCCATCACTTCCACTTCACTGACACCAACCCTGACGAACGAAAGCCCGCCCAGTGCGGGCTTCGTCGTTTCTACCCAAGAGGAAAACACCATGGCCGCACGCTTCCCGCTGCCGAACGGCTCCGTGCTGGAAATTGCCAGCGTACTCGGCGCCTCAGTCGCCTTCACCGCCCTGACCAACGCGGCGCCACCGGTGGCAACCGCCGCAGGCCACACCATCAAGAACGGAGACGTTCTGCTGGTCAACTCAGGTTGGGCGCTCATCACCGACCGTGCTGTGCGCGCTGCGAGTGTAGCGGCCGACAAATTTTCGCTTGGCGGCATGAACACCAGCAACGTCGAGAAATTCACCGCTGGCGCGGGTATCGGCTCGGTAGTCCCGGTAACCAACTGGGCCCAGATCTCCAAGGTTACGGCCTTCACCTCCTCGGGTGGGGAGCAGCAGTATCTGACCGTGGGCTATCTGGAAGATGACGACGATCGTCAATTCCCGACGAACCGGAACCCGATCACCCTCTCGATCACTGTAGAGGACCAGCCAAGCGCCGCCTATGTCCCCCTTGTGGAAGGCTACGGAGATAGCAAGGAGCTGACAGTGGTGCGGCTGAAGCTGCCAGGCGGTGACCAGATCGTTTATCCAGGGTACGTGAGTATCACATCCACTCCGACGATGGAACGGAACAACCTCATGACGCGCACCATCAGCATCGCGCTCTCGGGCCGTCCCACCCGCTACCTGGCCGGCGCTTAAGGACTCCTCATGGCGAAGATCAAGATCGCGCAAAACCCGACATTTACCGCAGTGGTGCAGGTACCCCGCATCGGCGGCGATCCAGTGCCCGTTGGGTTCGAGTTCCGCTACATGGATCGCGTGGCACTGGCTGGCATGTTCGACCGCTGGAATAAAGCCCGCGATACCTGGGCCGAAAAGGTGAAGAACGACGGCGCAACCTGGGAAGAGGTCACCTCTGGTGAAATCGCCCTCCAGGCCGAACAACTGGGTGAGATCGTCACCGGTTGGGATCTGGAAGACGAGTTCAGCCAAGAGGCGATCCTTGAATTGGTACGCACCTGCACCGGTGCGCCAAAAGCGGTGACCGACGCCTTCCAGGCAGCCTACAGCCCGGCACGCCTGGGAAACTGAGGGCGGCGGCCCGCGCCTGCTATGAGCGTGGCCCGTCTGCCGAGCAGTTGGCGGCCCTTGGGCTGACTCTTGAAGACATCGAAGAGGAAGAGGTGGAGGTCTGGCCGGATGTCTGGCCGGCCTTCCGCCTTTTCGATGCCATGGGCACGCAGTGGCGGGTGGGCCCAGGCGGGCCATCAGGCCTGGATTACACCGCCATCCCCGCAGCGGCCTCAATGCTCGGCATGAAGCGCCGCGACCTCACCGACATTTTCCCCGATCTCCGTGTCATGGAGGTTGAGGCCTTGGCCGTCATGGCCGAATCGATGGAGTAGATCATGACCACCATTGCCTCTCTCGGTCTCCAGATTGACTCCGGTGATGCCGTCGAGGCCAAAGACAACCTCGATCAACTGACGGATGCCGGCAAGCGTAGTGAAGAATCTGCGGGGCGAACTGGGCGGGCCTGGGAAACGGCGCTGGGCAGCCTGCAGGGTGACACCCGGCAGATCGTTCAGGAGCTGCAGTCACTCAACGCCAAGCAGGCCGAGCTGGCGCAGCAGATGGCCACTGTGGGGCGTGCCGTTACCAGCGCTTCCACGGCCTTCAGTAGCGCCGCGGCGAACATGGGGGCTTTCCGCTCTGAGGCCGCGCAGGCGGGCAAGGCCCAGGAAGCACTGACCAATGCGACGGACACTGGGGCGCTGGCGGTCCGGCGCGCTGCCGAATCCGCTGATGAGCAGCAGGCCAGGATTCTGGCCGTGGCCAAGGCCTCGCTGGAGGCCAGCCAGTACGTTCAATCGCTCAACCGGGCGACCGAACAGAGCGCCGAGGTCACCGCGCGGGCAAATGCCGTTCTGTCGGACAGTGCCAGCCGTCAGGCAGCCATCAACAGCCGGGCCCAGGCCCTCATCGCCACGGAGGAGCGCCAAGCGGAGGCGGCGAAGAAGGCCGCCGGCGCGCATCGGGAAGAAGGCCAGGCGCTTGAGGAGCTCCTGGGCAAGATCGACCCGACTGTCGCAGCAATGAGCCGCCTGGACCAGATGGAGCAGAAGCTGAAGGGCTTCCGCACCAGTGGCGCGCTCGATGCAGAGACCTTCGGCGAGTACCAGGCGAAAATCGATCAGGCGCGTACTGCGCTGGGCGGTGCCGACAATGCGCTGAACAAGACAGGCATGACGGCCAAGGCTACGGCTGCTGCATTGCGCGGCGTTCCGGCGCAGTTCACTGACATCGTGGTATCCCTACAGGGCGGCCAGGCGCCCCTCACTGTGCTGCTTCAGCAGGGTGGTCAGCTCAAGGATATGTTCGGCGGCGTCGGTCCGGCCATTCAGGCCCTTGGCGGCTATGTCATGGGCCTGGTGAACCCGTTCACCGTCGCAGCTGCAGCGATGGCCGTGCTTGGCTACGCCTACTACTCCGGCAGCGAGGAGGCCGTCGAATTCCAGAAGGCGCTGATCACGACGGGCAATGCCGCCGGCACTACGTCGGACCGCCTATCCGGGATGGCACGCGAGGTCACGGCCACTGTTGGAACCACCGGCGCCGCGGCTGAGGTGCTCACCCAGCTGGCCAGTAGCGGCAAAATCGCCGCTGGCAGCTTCGTCGAGATCACCGAAGCTGCTTTGGAGTGGCGCTCGGCGACCGGCAAGGCAGTCGAGGAGACCGTTGCCGAGTTCGTGAAGATCGGCAAAGACCCGGTGGCCGCCGCCAAAGACCTCAACGAGCAGTACAACTTCCTGACGACTTCGACCTATTCGCAGATCGTTGCGCTGAAGGAGCAGGGCGACACCATCGGGGCCGCCAAGCTGCTCACCGACACCTACGTCGACACCATTAAGAATCGCAGCAAGGAGGTCACCGAGAACCTTTCCATCTGGGAGCGCGGATGGAAGGCGCTACGTGGCGAGGTTGCTGCCACGGTCGATTCGGTCAAGAACATTGGTCGGGACCAGGACATCGCGAGTCGGATCGTCGACCTGCAGCGCCAAGTCGCTGCGGCACAGAGCGCTGTGAATGCCGATGCCGACGACAGCGATGCTCAGAAGAAGCTCACCAACGCCAGCCTTGAGCTGAAGGGGTTGATCCAGCAGCGGGACACGCAGCAGGCGATAGCCAAGGCTCAGGAACTGGACGCTCAACGGCAACAGGCGGCCATCGTGGCGATCGGCAAGATCGACACCCTGGAGAAATCCGCCAGGACCAACGCCGAGAAGCGGGCCGATGCACTGAAGGAGTACAACCAGTCTCTGGATGCGATTCGCAAGGTCAACCCAAATGATGAACGGCTCAAGCCTGAGACTATCGCCTGGGTGCAGGCCGACATCGCCAAGCAGTTCAAGGATTCTGCAGGGCGCACCACGTCGGTTGACCTCTCCGGGTTCAACGACCAGAAGAACGCGCTGAACGCCATCCTGGCCGAGTACAAGAATCATCAGAAGGAACTGGATGCGGCGCAGAAGGCCGGGCTTATCTCACAGGAGTTGTATGCCGCCCAACGCGCTGCGATCATCGAGCAGCAGAAGGCCGAGGTCACGAACGCCTACGAAGCAGAGATCAAGGCGCTGGAGGAGGCCAAGGGGCGAAGCAGTACCAGCGCCCAGCAGCGAATCCAGCTGGACCAGAAGATCGCCGACGCCCGGGCTGCCATGGTGAAGGCGCAGAAGGACGCCGATACAGAACTTACGGTGCTGGCGACCAATGAACAGGGCCGGCTGGCCAAGCAGGCCAGGGCAGTGCAGACCTACACTGACGCGCTCGGCCAGCAGGTCACAGCGCTGAGGATTCAAGGACAGCGCTCAGCCGACAACCTTGGCCTTGGCGATCGCCGTCGTGGGCTCCAAGATCAGCAGTACGGCATCACTGATCGCATCAACCAACAGCGCCTGGACCTGGCCAACCAATATGGCGACGGCTCCCGCGGCATGAGCCTCGATGAGTACAACCAAAAACTGGCAGCCCTGAGCAAGACCGAGAAGGACCTGCAGGAAACTACCATCGCCAACTACGACCAGATGACGGCCGCCCAAGGCGACTGGCGCAAGGGGGCGTCGTCGGCCTTCCAGAACTACTTGGAGCAGGCCCGAGATGTCGCCGGGCAGACGAGATCCCTGTTCACAAACGCGTTCAGCTCGATGGAGGATGCGGTCGTGAACTTCGCCATGACGGGCAAGTTCTCGTTTGCCGACTTCACTAAGTCGATCCTGGCTGACATGGTTCGGATCGAGACCCAGCGCGCTGCGTCAGGCCTCCTGGGTAGCTTGGCAAGCTGGGGCGCTACGGCAGCCTCTGCGTGGTTCGGCAGCGGGCCGACGTCCGCGGGATCGACCCAGGCCGGATACACCCCTGAGATCATGGACAACTTCGTGTCCGGTCAGCGCGCGGCCGGCGGTCCGGTAGCCGCGAACTCGCTCTACCAGGTCAACGAGTGGGGGCCTGAGCTTCTCAATCAAGGCGGCAAAACCTACCTGATGATGGGTGACGAGGGTGGCAGCATCACGCCTCTCGGAGCCACCTCAACATCAACGATGGCATCGAGTGGCGGAGGGCTGGGGAGTGGAGGGGCCACATCAGTGAGTGTATCCATCACCATCAACAGTGATGGCTCCACCCAAGTGGACTCGAAGACGCCGATGATGGATCAATTCGGAAAGGAGATCGGTGCTTTCGTCGAGGCGAAGTATCGCAAGCTATTGAGCATGGACCTACGTCCTGACGGAGCCATTGGTAGGACCATGCAACGACGCTAGCGCTTACTTCAATTCTGCCTCGACGCGCTCGAGAACCAATTTCTCAAGCTGGCCGAACGGCATATCGCGCGCTCCTTCGCACTTGAAAGTGATCCCGAAGCTTCCGCCGGCCTGGCCGTCAGGTATATCGCACCTGAGGTCGACCTGCGCGCCGACAGACTGCGTCCCATCAGGTGCGTCTTCGTAGATGGTTAGGCTCTTTACGGTAAGTTTCATTCTGTACCTCATTCCTTGGTTGAAGCTCAGTATCCTACCGAGATGATCATGACGATAGAAACATTCCGCTGGCCCACCCAGCGCGGCGAAACGCCAGAAATCAGTTACCGGGTGCGCGAGTCTCGCTTCGGCGGTGGCTACCGGCAAATAGTAGGTGACGGCCCCAACAACAAGGAAGATAGCTACCCGATCACCGTTACCGGTACGAAAGCCCAGGCCCGCAAGGTCATGGAATTCTTCGACCGGCACGGTGGCGCCAAGGCCTTCCTGTGGTCTACGCCACTCGGAGATCTCGGGCTCTTCACTTGCGCCGACCCCAAGCCCACGCCCGTCGGTGGCGGCCGATTCAAAGTCACCGCCACCTTCGAGCGGGCATTTCATCCGTAAGGATTCACCATGTCACTGATCAAGGACATCCAGAGCCTGGAGCCTGGCAGCGAGGTGCTGCTGTTTGAGCTGGATGGCTCAGACTTTGGTGCCGACACGCTGCGCTTTCACGGGCACGCGATACCGCACACACCAGAAGAACTTGCGGCAGCTGGTGCGAACGCCGATCAGCTCCGAGCCAAGTCGATCTGGTGGCAGGGCAACGAATACGGTGCCTGGCCCATGCAGATCGACGGCATAGAGGCGAACTCGGACGGTACTGCCGTGCGGCCCACGTTGACTGTTGGTAACGTCAACGGCAGGATTACGGCCCTGTGCCTGGCCTTTGACAACCTGCTTGAGTTCAAGCTGACGATGCGCCACACCATGGCGCGCTACTTGGATGCGGCAAACTTCCCCGCTGGCAACCCGGAGGCTGACCCTACCGAAGAGGCGATCGAGGTTTGGTACATCGATCAGAAGGTATCCGAGAACGGCACCACCGTTGCTTGGGAGCTTGCCAGCCCTGGTGATGTAGGTGGCGAGACGATCGGACGGCAAATGACTCAGCTGTGCCACTGGGCGATGACCGCCGGCTATCGCGGTCCGAACTGCGGATACACCGGCTCCTACTTCGACCTGGACGGAAATCCCACGGACGACCCAGCCAAGGACCAGTGCAATGGCTGCCTAGATTCAGGCTGCACAGTTCGCTTTGGCCAGGGCAACCAAGTGCCCTTTGGCGGCTTCCCGGCCGTTTCCCTGATTGCTCGGAGCTGACCATGCGTAAACACATCCTCGCCGCCGTGCAAGCGCACGCTGCGGCAGTCTATCCACGCGAATGCTGCGGGCTGATCATTGCCATGGGCCGCTCCCAGCGGTACCTACCGTGCGACAACACCGCGACCGATCCGGTCGAGGAGTTCCGCATCTCACCGGAGCAGTATGCGGCAGCCGAGGACCAGGGCGAGGTGATCGGCGTCGTGCACTCGCATCCTGATGCCACCAGCAGGCCGTCGCCGCGCGATCTAGCCATGTGCGAAGCCACGGGCTTGCCCTGGTACATTCTGTCGTGGCCGGAAGGTGACCTTCGCGCCATCACGCCGACTGGCCACACGCCGCTACTAGGCCGTCCGTTTGTGCACGGCGCCTGGGACTGCTGGCAGGTCTGCGCGGACTGGTACAAACGCGAGTGGGGCCTGGAGTTCCCGGCTTACGCCAGGGAGGAGGGGTGGTGGGAACAGGCAGACGGTCCGAGTCTTTACGAGCAAGCCTATGAAGCTGCCGGCTTCTACCAGGTCAGCCAGCCTCAGCGCGGCGACATGATCGTCATGGCCGTCGGGCGTACGGCTCATCCAAACCATGCCGGCATGTACCTCGGCGCCGACGCGGAACTGCCGGAGGAGCATGCCCAGGTCTTCGGCCCTGGCCCCTTCATGCTGCACCACCTGCTTGGCAGGCCATCAGAAATCATCGTGTTTGGTGGGCCTTGGCTCGACCGGACCCGTCTTGTGTTGCGTCATCGGGACGCGAAGTAAAGCGGCAAGGCCGCGGGAGAGTGCGTAATGAGTGAAGCAAAACGAATTGACGAGCTGGAAAAAGGCCTGGACCAGGCGCTCACCATATTGGTAAGTCTTGAGGCTCGCCTCGGTAGCGAAGCGAGCCAACGGATTGCTTCCGACAGTGATTTAGCGCAGCGAGTTAGCTTGCTTGAGAAGACTCAGCAGCGCTAGCGGGCGTGCTGTTTGGCGGCTTCCTGGCGCGCAAGTTCTTCGATCTGGGCGATTGTCAGGTTGTCGATTGGCTGGCCTGGCGTCACCCAAACGGTGGTAGTGGTGTCGGCGGATATGTTCCTCAGAGTGACGTTGATGCGGCCATCAGCGCTTGTCACCAAGGTGTAAAGCTTGAAAGACATTCGGTAACTCCTTGTTGAGCTTGCCCCAGTCCATGGGCTTTCCGGCAACGGACCGGGGCGGTTCATTGGAGGGGCAAAGCTACTACGGCGCCGAGCAGGCCCGGTACTGGCTTTCCATCCACACTGGATGCTTGGCCATGCTGAGTGTTGCGCTATGGTCAGCCTTCTGGAAGGGCGGTGCCGCACACGAACTCATTCGAGCCAAGGCGATGTGAGCCGTACTTCACGACTTAGCCATCGCCGCGACGCTCTGGCTGTCTTCTGATCAGCGTAGACGTCGACGAAATGCCATGGGTGCCTATCGCGAAGGACACCTCACCCGAGCACCCAACCGCCCTTGCCGGGATCTGGAGGCAGATTTTTTCGCCAAGCTGCGGATGGTCATGCAGAGCTCCTTGTTACGGACCAAAATCAACAATACTACGCCGCCACCCGGGTCAGTTACTGGAATCCTATACACGCTGGATGGGTGGACGGGCTAGAGATGGATAGGCATCTAGCCCGCCGTTTTCTGGTGCAGGCTCACAAGCTAGGCACGGGGACTTTTTTTACCGTCACAGACAGCTTGTACTCAAAGAGCTCTACCTCTTTGATGCTTGCGCAGGCAAGACATAAATCTTCCGAAATAGATCGGCAGACAATGATCCCTCGTACAGGTTGCCCTGGGTCTGCAAGCTCTTTACGAACCCAGTTGATGTACCGCAGTAACTGACCTACTACGCGGTCATACCCGCGGGAGACCTTGAGCTCTATGACCACAAAACCGCCAGTGGCGTCTGTTGCCAAAATGTCAATTCGACGTCCACCAGCATCGTATTCAATGCCTGTGAGGCCATCATCTTCGTACAGTTTCAACCCGGGCTCGATGCAATCTAGATTTTCTGCGAGATATCGTTGCAAATCGCGCTCAAGTAGGAACTCCGAAGAGCCAGGAGACGCTTCGATGATATGATCTTCGGCTTCTTCTGCGGAAGCTTCATCGTCAAGGGCGACGTCGCCATCGACCATCTCATGAATGGGGGCTGGGTCTTTCCCTGCTTCGTAGAGGCGGTACTGTCTCGGTGCTACGCGGAAAAGAAGATCATCAGTTGTGTTAGTAGAAGGATGATGCAGCCGGCTTCGGTCGTTGGTGGAGGCTTGGACCAAGTGAGCCGTGATGCTCCCTGGCTTTAGCCTTGGGTAGTGCTCCTCAAACCATTCGATTGCACGCTTCGCGGTAAAGACTTGGCCAGGCTGGAGGTTCCAGCTTGTCACCATGTCTTTCAAAAGGGCGCGGGTTGGCTTGTCATAAATCGTGCGTGCCATGTAGTTCCTATCTGCGTTGTGCTGATTGGTCCTAGTATCGTGAATCACCACGAAAAAAACATTGTTATCTTGGGGTGGCCAGTGAGCACATGCGGCATCGCATTTTTGGATAATGAAGAAGCCGGCTTGGAAGGAAAGCTTCTTGTCCTTCAAGATGGTAAATTCCGCCTTCAACAAGGAGGGATGACATGCGAATTCTGATCGGTGCTGTGGGGCTGGCGTTGCTGGCGGGGTGCACAACGCCCGGGGATTTACTCAAGAGTAGCCCGACGATCTCGGCAGAAACCTCGAAGGCACCAAAGGCATACGCGCTGTGCGTTTTGCCTGAATGGCAAGAGCACCAAGCCGGGGCAACCATGAGTGAGACTCTTACGGGATATCGATTAATTTCCTCAGCTGAATCGATCGGTCAGACCAACGAGCTTCTGGATATCAAACAAACGGCCCACGGCAGCGAGGTGCGGCTGTATCAGCGGATGCCAGGAATAACCATGGGCAGGTCAAAGATTACTTCGTCCGTGAAAAAATGCCTTTGAACGCCGTTTCAAGCCATGAGCCGCCACTTGGCGGCTTTTTTTCGTCTGGAGAAATACATGTCTCAAGAAATGACCGTTATAGAGTTTTCAGGCACCTTGCGCAAAGCGCTTGGACGGTGGCACCGGCGACTGCTGGATACCGGCAGCGTGCGCGAGTTGCTGAAAGCGCTGACGATCACGCTGCCAGGATTCAAGGAAGAGGTTGATCGACTGTCTCGCTTGGGAATGAATTTCGCTATCTACCGCAACGGTACAAATGTAGGTGAAACCGAATTCGGTCGTGGCGGAGCGAAGGTTGTGAAAATCGTTCCGGTTGTTGCTGGCAGTAAGCGTGGGGGGATGCTGCAGACAGTTATTGGCGCGATATTGATTGCTGCTTCCTTCATACCCGTCCCTGGGTTCCAAGCCCTTCTTCCCGTAGGTGTAGCTATGGCCGCTGGCGGCGTCATCCAGATGCTCAGCCCTCAAGCAAAGGGCCTATCCCAAAGCGCAGCGCCCGAGAACCTGCCGTCGTATGCCTTCGGCAGCGCCAAGAACACCACGGCCAGCGGCAACCCTGTTCCGATCTGCATCGGCGAACGTCGCTGGGGCGGGGCAATCATCTCTGCGTCGATTCGCGCCGAAGATAAGAAGTAGCCACAGCTGAACGAACAAGCCGCCTCCGGGCGGTTTTTTATTGCTTGGAGAAAAGTATGGGCGCAGCACAGCACCTGGACATCGCTGGCGCGAAAGGCGGCAGCAGCAAGCCGAAGACGCCTGTTGAGGCGCCGGACAGCCTACAGTCGACCAACATCGCAAGCATCCTGCTAGCTGTGGGGGAAGGGGAATTCGACGGCACGCCGACCGACCGCGATATTTACCTCGACAACACCCCGATCATGGATGCTAGCGGTAACGTGAACTTCCCGGGCGTGAGCTGGGAGTGGCGTACAGGCAGCATCGATCAGGAATACATCAAGGGTATTCCTGCGATCGAGAACGAGAATACGGTCAACGTCGAGCTGCGTAGCGATAACCCGTTCAGTCGTGCCCTTAGCGACACCAAGCTTTCCGCTGTGCGTGTCCGCATGTCGTGGCCGCGCCTTGCCAGCCAGGACGAGAACGGCAACACCAACGGGTACCGCATCGAATACGCCATCGACATCGCCACCGATGGCGGCGCCTACGTCGAAGCCCACCTTGGCGCAGTGGACGGCAAAAATACCAACGGTTACCAGCGGTCCGTGCGTATCAACTTGCCCAAGGCCGCCTCTGGCTGGATGCTTCGCGTCCGCCGTATCACGCCGAACGCCAACAAAGGCACCATCGCCGACACGATGACCATCGCGGGCTACACCCAGATCATCGACGAAAAGTTGCGCTACCCGAATACCGCGCTGCTGTACATCGAGTTCGATGCCCAGCAGTTCCAGAACATTCCTGCAGTTACCGTGAAGTGCAAAGCTAAGCGCTGGCCGGTGCCGACTAACTACGACCCAGTGACTCGCACCTACACCGGAGTGTGGGACGGTACCTTCAAGCAGGCCTGGACCAACAACCCGGCATTCGTGACTTATGGCCTGTGCGTCGAGGACCGTTTCGGCCTGGGCAAGCGTATCAAGTCTTGGATGGTCGACAAGTGGGAGATGTACCGCATCGCCCAGTACTGCGACCAGCAGGTATCGAACGGGCAGGGCGGCCAAGAGCCGCGATTCCTTTGCGACATGAACCTGCAGGGCCGTGCTGAGGCCTGGACGCTGCTGCGCGATCTGTCGGCCATCTATCGAGGCATGGTGTATTGGGCGCATGGTTCGCTGTTCATGCAGGCAGACATGCCGCGCGCCCAGGACATTGACTATGTCTTCACCCGGGCAAACGTCATCGACGGTGACTTCGTATATGGCGGCGCCGAGCGCAACACGCACTACAGCCGGGCCCTAGTCAGCTACGACAACCCGGCGAACAACTACGACACCGACGTGATTCCGGTGACTGACCTGGCGCTGCAACGCCGGTACCGGGACCGTCCGGTAGAAATCTCGGCCATTGGCTGCACCCGTGCCTCCGAGGCCCAGCGCCGTGGCAAGTGGGCGCTGCTGAGCAACAGCCAGGACCGCACCGTCACCTTCAAAACCGGTATGGAAGGCCGTATTCCGCTGCCTGGCTATGTAATCCCTGTGGCTGACGAGCTGGTGGCAGGACGCCCGAATGGTGGCCGGATCTCGTCCGCCGCCGGCCGTGTGGTCACTTTGGACCGTGACACGCCGATCAAGGCTGGTGACCGGCTGATCCTGAACCTGCCGAACGGTACCGCCCAGGCGCGCACTGTCCAGTCGGTTTCTGGACGCGCAGTGACTGTGACCATTGCCTATGGCGTGCAGCCGGAGCCAGAGCTTCAGTGGGCGATTGATTACGACGATCTGGCGGTCCAGCTGTTCCGGGTGCTGAAGACTACGCGCACCCAGGAGGGCGACTACGAAATCACCGCTCTCGAATTCAACCCGAGCAAGTTTGCGGCGATCGACACCGGCGCGAAACTGGACGAGCGCCCGATCAGTGTCATTCCGGTGACCACTGTCCTGCCGCCGGCCAGCGTGACCCTGACCTCTGCCTACGCGGTGGATCAAGGTATCGGCGTGAACACCATGACCATTTCCTGGCCCGCAGTGCAGGGCGCGGTCGCCTATGACGTGGAGTGGCGCAAGGACAACGGCAACTGGGTTCGCGTGCAGCGCACCGGTGCGGCGTCTGTAGATGTGGTGGGCATCTATGCGGGTGCCTACCTGGCCCGCGTGCGGGCGGTCAGCTCGTTCGATATCACGTCGATCTGGCGCGACTCGACGCTTACCCAATTGAAGGGCAAGGAAGGTCTGCCGCCTGCCGTGGCGTTCCTGAATACCTCGGCATTGGTCTACGCCATTGGCCTGGCTTGGGGCTTCCCGGCTGGCGCCGAAGACACCCAGCGTACCGAAATCTGGTACAGCAAGACCAACTCCCGCGAGGGCGCAACCAAACTGGGCGACTTTGCTTACCCGCAGAAGGACCACTCCCTGCAGCTTGGCGCGGCGGCCCTGCAGTTTTTCTTTTGGGCGCGCCTGGTCGATCGCTCTGGCAACGTCGGCCCGTGGTATCCGACAGGTGCCGGCGTGAGCGGGGCATCCAGCAGCAACCAGGCCGAATATGAGGAGTACTTCAAGGACAAGATCACCAATGGCGCGCTTTACCCTGCGCTGCGTGAAGAGATCTCGCTGATCTCTGGTCCGCCCACTCAGGCCGGTTCGGTTGCTCAGCGCCTTGCTGCTGAGGCGACAGCTCGCGGACAAGCAATTGCGGCCGAGGCCACCGCCCGGGGCCAGGCCATTGCCGCAGAGACGGCAGCTCGAACCCAGGCCATCGCTGCTGAGGTCGTGGACCGCAACAAGGCGATTGCCGTAGAAACCCAAGCGCGCACCAAGGCGATCGGCGACGAAGCCACAGCCCGTGCACAGGGCCTGTTGTCTGAAGCCCAGGCTCGCGGTGCGGCGATCACGAGTGAGGCGCAGACTCGGCAGTCGGCCGACAACGCATTGGGTCAGCGCATCGATACGGTCACCGCATCGACTGGCAACAACGCCTCGGCCATTCAGACCGAGATCACTGCGCGTACCAGTGCGGACAATGCGCTCGGCCAACGCATCGACACCGTGGCGGCCAGCACTGCGTCGAACTCGGCCGCGATCGGGAACGAGACCACGGCACGGACAAATGCTGACTCGGCCCTGGCCTCCCAGATCGCCACGCTGCGCGCCGAATCCGGAGGGTTTGACTCGACGTTGAACTACGGTTTTGCCTCCACCACTGAGGGCTGGTCTGGTACTCGCTGCACGCTGGTGGTTGAAAACGGCCGCTTGATCGTCACGAACGACGGCGCTGGCGCGTACCTCAACGCTCCGGTTGTCTCGATCAAAGGTCGGGATCACGACCGTATCCGTTGCCGGATCACCCGGCGCGCGGGTAGCGGCTGGACTGGCCAGGTGTCCTACGCCACGGCCGGGCACGGCTCGTCGACCGCGTACAACAAGATCATCCCGAACCCTGGTCTGGCTGTCGGGCAGACCATGGTGCTCGAGTGGGATATGTCGCAGCTCACCAATGGTGGCAGCGACTGGTCGGACAGTACGATCACCCGGTTCTACCTGTGGATCAGCGGCACCGCAGGGGATGTTTTCGAGATCGACTGGATTGCCGTCGGCCAGATCGCGCCGTCGGCCTCGGTGGCTTCGGTCGTGGATGAGCGTACCGCGCGGATCAGTGGCGACGAGGCGAACGCCTCGGCTGTCACCGCGCTGGGCAGCAGCCTGACCACCACCAACCAGAATGTCACCGCCGCCCAGCAGGCCGCCCAGGACGCGGCCACACTGGCGGGTGGCAAAGGCAAGGTGCTGGTGCAGGCGACTGCCCCGGTCGCTTCCGACCGTCTTCCGCAGAACCTCTGGATCGACACCACCGGCAATGCCAACACCCCAAAACGGTGGACCGGCACTGCCTGGGTGGCGGTGACGGACAAGGTGGCCACCGACGCCGCGGCGGCCGCTCAGTCGGCATTGTCGCAGCTGGCCGGCAAGGCCGACGCTTCGGCACTGCAGGCGCTCAGCACGACCGTCAGCAACCAGGGCAACACGCTGTCGAGCCAGGGCAGCAGCATCACCGAGCTCAACAACAGCCTGCAGACCACCAACGGTAACGTTGCCACGGCTCAGCAGGCGGCGCAGGCAGCGGCCAGTCTGGCCGGTAGCAAGGGCAAGGTGCTGTATCAGTCGGCTGCGCCGGCGGTTGCCGACCGCCAGGCCGAGAACCTGTGGATCGATACAACTGGGGCGGCGAATACGCCCAAGCGCTGGAACGGCAGTGCCTGGGTGGCCGTTACCGATAAAGTGGCGACCGATGCCGCAGCAGCTGCAGCCAGCGCGCTGGCGCAAGTGGCGAACAAGGCTGACGCTTCTGCGCTGCAAACCTTGGACACGACGGTCAAGAGCCAGGGCACCACCCTGACCAGTCAAGGCGCCGCGCTGACCCAGCTCAAGGCCTCGATTGGCCAGCAGCCCGACAACCTGATCCTGCGGGGCAGCTTCGAGGATGGCTTAGTCGATCCCTGGTCCGCCGACCCGGTGATTACCAACATATCGGCCCATCCGTCGGCCGGCAAAGGCATCGCGTTCTTCAACAACAGCTTTTGCGGCATTGGCTATAGCGTGCTGACTACCGGGGGCGAGCAGTTCGACTTATCAGCCGACATCTGGCCGAACTACATGACAGCGGGACAGACGACTCGTTTGCAGATGCAGTTTGCGGACAAGGCCGGTAACAGCTTGGGCTACTTCACCGCGTTTGCGGTACCGGCATCGACTACAGGTTTCAAGACCAACACCGGGCGCATTACGGCGCCGGCTGGTGCGGTCTCGGCCCGGTTCGTGACCCGCACTGAGCCTTCGGACGGTACTGGGCGTTCGCTGTGGTGCAACATCATCGCTCGTAGAGTCACGGCGGCCGACACTGCCAACGCTGATGCGGTGTCCAACCTCACCAGCACGGTCACCCAGCAGGGCGCCACGCTGACCAGTCAGAGCCAGGCCCTGACCGAGCTGAACAGCAACCTAGCGATCACCACTGGTAACGCTGCTGCGGCACAGCAGGCCGCCGATGCTGCCAACGCCCTTGCAGGAGGAAAGGGCAAGGTCATCATCCAGACGGGGGCACCGGCGGCAGCAGATCGTCTTCCACAGAACCTGTGGATCGACACAACAGGGAACGCCAATACGCCCAAGCGCTGGACGGGGTCCGCCTGGGTCGCGGTGACCGACAAGGCTGCAACGGACGCGGCAGCCGCCGCAGCCGATGCCCTGGCGCTCGCTCAGACCAAGGCAGACGCGTCGGCCCTGCAGACGCTGAGCACCACCGTGTCGAATCAGGGCAGCACCTTGACCAGCCAGGGCGCGAGCATCACCCAGCTGAACAATGGTCTCCAGACCACGAACGGCAATGTGACGACCGCGCAGCAGGCCGCCCAGGCGGCGTCTGATAAAGCTGGTGCCAAGGGCGAGGTCATCTATGGCACCGCTGCGCCGGCGGCTGATAAGCGCCTGGCGCAAAACCTCTGGATCGACACCACAGGAGGTGCAAACACCCCCAAACGCTGGACGGGCTCGGCCTGGGTAGCGGTGACTGATAAGGCGGCAACAGATGCAGCGGCAGCGGCAGCCAGCGCCTTGGCGCAGGTGGCCACGAAAGCCGAGGCCTCCGCGCTGCAGACCCTAAGCAACACCGTTACCAATCAGGGCAATACGCTGACCAGCCAGGGCAACGCTCTCACCGGGCTGCAAGCCTCGATCGGCAATCTGGCTGGCAACGGCGCCAACCTGCTCGACAGTGAGTACAGCTGGTTGGCGTCCACCACATTGCCGGTGACCGGCGGCGCCTTGTTGACCAAGACGGGTGTGTCCGTGCCCGAAGCCGATTCCGGTTTCGGCTACTCCCTACGTGCTGATACCGATAGCCTGTTCTCTTACATCGTCATGGCCCCGGCCAACAACCAGGCCAGCTACAACATCCGTGTTGAGCCCGGGGTTTACCTGGTGTCGATGTATGTGAAGGGCGGCACGGCCGGTTCGATGATGGCCAACCTGTACGACGGGGTAACCTCTCGATCGGTGACCCTGCCGTACACCACGGAACGCACGCGCATTACGTTCCCGATCACCATCACGGTGAGCACCAAGGTCGGCCTGCTGATTTACCCGAACCGCCACGCTGCGGCCAGCGCCTCGATGGTGGTGGACTCGATCATGGTCGAGAAGCGGGTGGGCGAGAGCGACGTCCCTTCGCCGTTCGTGGCAGGGCCGTCGGCGCGCGCAACTGGCGTGCTGGCGGCGGCCAACCAGGCACTGGATGTTCGAGTGACGCAGACCGAGAGCGGGTTGTCCTCGGCCAGCAGCTCGATTACCAGCCTGGGCAACAGCCTGGCGGCCACCAACCAGAGCGTCACTGCGGCGCAGCAGGCAGCGCAGTCTGCGTCGAACCTGGCCGGCAGCAAGGGCAAAGTGATCGTGCAAGCGGCGGCGCCTGATGTGGCCGACCGTCTGGCCCAGAACCTCTGGATCGATACGACCGGCAACGCGAATACGCCGAAACGCTGGAGCGGCAATACCTGGGTGGCGGTCAGTGACAAGGCGGCCACGGATGCTGCAGCGGCAGCGGCCAACGCCCTGGCGGTTGCTCAAACCAAGGCGGATGCCTCGGCGTTGCAGGCGCTCAGCACCACGGTGACGAACCAGGGCAACACCTTGTCGAGTCAGGGCAGCAGCATCACCAACCTGACCAACGGCCTGCAAACCACGAATGGCAACGTCAGCACCGCCCAACAGGCGGCACAGGCGGCTGCTGATCTGGCGGGCAGCAAGGGCAAGGTGCTGTACCAGACGGCCACCCCGATTGTTGCTGATCGGCAAGCTGAGAACCTGTGGATCGACATCACCGGTAATGCCAACACGCCAAAACGGTGGAATGGCAGCGCCTGGGCGGCTGTGACAGACAAGGTGGCTACCGATGCCGCCGCGGCAGCGCAGTCAGCACTGACGCAAGTAGCGTCCAAAGCTGATGCATCTGCCTTGCAGTCGCTCAGCAACACGGTGGCCAGTCAAGGTACGACGCTGACTAGCCAAGGCACAGCGCTCACCCAGCTGAAAGCTTCCATTAGCCAGCAGCCGGATAACCTGGTGCTGCGCGGCACGTTCGAAGATGGCTTGGTCGACCCGTGGACAGGGAGCCCAGGGATCGCTGGGCTGTCGGTGCACCCATCGGCCAGCAAGGGCATTGCCTTCTATGCGAACAGCTTCTGCGGGCTGGCTGCAAACGTGAGCGTTGCGGGTGGCGATCAGTTCGACCTTTCGGCTGACGTGTACCGGGCCTACATGACCGCCGGTCAAACCGGCAACTTGCAAATGCAGTTCTTCGATAAGGCAGGGACCAACCTTGGCTACTTGAACGGCTTCACCTTCTCTGCGGGCGGAGGGTTTCAGACCTTCACGGGTCGGATCACGGCGCCGGCGGCGGCAGTGACGGCGCGCTTCGTCAGCCGGATCCAGCCAGCGGACGGAAGTGGTCGGTCGGTTTGGTGCAACATCGTGGCTCGTCGGGTGACCGCAGCGGATGCGGCGAATGCGGATGCCATCAGTAGTCTGAGCAGTACGGTGACCCAGCAGGGCACCACGCTGACCAGCCAAGGCCAATCCCTGCTCAGCCTGACCAACCGAGTCACTGGTGCCGAAGGCGTGAACAGCGCCCAGGCATCGGCCATCAGCCAGATGGATACCACGGTGAAGCAGCAGGGTACGGCGCTCACGGCTCAGGCCACCCGCCTGGACGGGCTCTATGTCCAGGTGAATCCCGAGCTTGAGGGCGATGCATCCGGCCTAGCTGGCGCAACGGGCAGCCTAGTCGGTGTCTGGACAGAGCAGTCCGCTCGCGTTGAGGGTGATATCGCTCAGGGCAGGCGCGTTGATACGGTGCAGGCCCAGGTAGGCCAAACCAATGCGTCAGTGCAGCAGGTCAGTGAGGTTCTTGCAGGGGTTGACGGCAAGGTGTCGGCTCAGACCACGCTGAAGGTCGAGACGAACCAGGACGGTCGCAGGGTCATCTCGGGCATCGCGATCGGCAGCAACGGGGAGGAGGGCGAGATCCTGCTGATGGCTCAGCGGCTGGCGATCATCGATGGCGTGAATGGTCAGACGATCCTGCCGTTCGTGGTGCAGAACGGGCAGGTGTTCATCAATCAGGCGGTGATCAACAAGGCATTCATCCAGGAGATTGTCGCCGGGATGAGCATTCGCTCTTCGGCATTGAACGCCCAAGGGTTGCCGCTACTGGAGATCAACTTCGCCGCCGGGACGTTCACGCTGCGCGGCCAGGATGCAGCTGGTTCAACGCTGCTGAATAACGGCGGTTTGTATGTGTATGACGTGAACGGGATCGAGCGTGTAGCAGTGGGGAGGTTGACCTGATGGCGACGATCTATGGGCTGCGGACCAAGGATGCGTCCGCAAGGATTACTCTCGATACCGGCACCACGCCGATCCGGTCGCTGAAAATGCTGCAGGTGACATGCAATGGCGGCTTCGAGCAAACCTTTTCGATTCCGGAGATCAAGAGTGATTCTTTCGTGGTGGTGGATCGGTTGGCACCAGTGACCGATCCCACCACCAACTGGTCACCCCAAGCCTGGTACTCAGCTGGCCAGCTAACCATTCGACGCGGCTTCAATGAGACCTGGCAGGTGCTGGTGCTATCCAGTGGTGGTGCGCCATTCTCAGCGTCGGGTGAGTACGGCATTCGCTCGGTGACTAACAGCTTTCAATCACAGATTGATTCGGTCAACCGAGTCCTGAATGTGATGTACCAGGGGTCGTTTACTTTTCCTGCGTGGAGGGACGATCAGCCGTACTTGAATGGGTTTAACTTCCCAACGCCGATCACGACCGTTGAGCGCCCCTTGGTGTTCTTCAATGGTCCCGGGCATTTGCTGCTGCAGAATTTCTATGTGCAGGGAACGCCTGGAAATTGGACCGGGTGGCGAGTGGCGAAGTACGCGCATCCTGATCTAGGCCCCGTGTGGATGGAGGCCATGAAGGTAGATTGGTTTGTAGCAAGTTACTCCGCAAGCCCTGTGCCTGCGGGTTCCTACGGCGCAACGGTGAGTGACTCAGCGAATGTGAGGATCTTCACGTCAACCAATAACATTGTTCAGCTGAATAATCAGCCGGCAAGTAATTCCTTTGTTGTCGCTGGCACCCCGATTGTCAACGTGGGCTACTACGCCACAAGTTGCCAGATGCCTTGGACAAACAATGCATCAGACTATTTTTTAGGCAATGCCTTATTGACACCGACCTATGTTCCTGGCGCAGGCACAGCTTGGCCCTGGCGAGCAACAATAGGAGGTTTCTTAAACGGTCGCCGGGATGTGCTGCAGGCTTATACGGAAAACAATGACGGCATCAATCCTGTTGATCCAAACGGTCGAACGCTCTTCGCAGCACGACCCAATCTTTAGCAAGGACTCACATGGCCAAACAAACTATCAGTCTTGGGACAGCTCCGACCGGCGCGGGCGGCGATGACCGCCGCAGTGCCTGGCTCAAAGCCAATGCGAATTTCGACGAGCTGTATCAGTTTGTCGATGGGTTTCAAAGCGGAGCGAATGCCAACGGCTCCTACGTCAAATATCCAGATGGCACAATGGTGGTCACAGGTTTCGTCACGCTTCCGGCTCAGGCCCTGAGTATTGGCGTATCAAACACCAAGCCCTTTGCTGCGCCATTCGTTGCGCCGCCAACCGTGGTGTATTCCTGCGATGGCGCCTCTGGTACCGGCGCGCAGAACGATGTCGGCTTGGTGAACATGAACGGCACGTACACAAACGTCACCGCCAGTCAGTTCACGCTCAACTCTTACTCTTATCGCAGTGCAACGGCCAATGCCACACGCTGGTCTTTCACCGCAACGGGGCGGTGGAAGTAACAACCCAAACCTCAATACACCTGCTTCGGCGGGTATTTTTTTGCCTGGAGAAACCCCATGCCTTACATCGCCATCAATCTCAGCAACGCCTACGACGCTGAGAACAACACCCGCTTTGCCACTGCCGAGGAAGCCGACGCCCGCGCTCGTGCGATCCTGAACCAGTTCCCGACCGCGCAGGTGATCACAGCCCAGGTGCTGAAGGAGTACAGCGCCAAGGTGTCAATCACCGCGAAGGCGCCGGCAGAGCCCGAGACCGCACCGGCGCCTGAAGAACCTGCTGCCTAAACCCTTGCAACCATCCCAAGCCCGCCTAGTGCGGGCTTTTTTGTGCCTGGAGAAACCTATGACCACACCTCGCGGAGTCCGCAACAAGAACCCCGGCAACATCGATTACAACCCGCGCAACGCTTGGCAGGGACAGCTTGGCCTAGAGGTGGGTGTGGCAAACCCGCGCTTCGCCCGATTTGACCATCCCGAGAACGGCATTCGCGCCCTGGGCAAGCTGCTGATCAACTACCGCGGCAAGGACGGGATGCCGGGAGTAGGCGAGAAGGGGATCGACACCGTGCTCGAAACCGTCAACCGTTGGGCACCGAGCAACGAGAACGACACCCAGGCCTACGCCGCTGCCGTGGCCAAGCGCCTTGGCGTTCGGGCCACGGACCCGATCGACATCAAAGACCCGACCACGCTGCGCGAGATGGTGCTAGGCATCATCATCCACGAGAACGGCGGTAACCCTTACCCGTCGATGATCATTGATGAGGGTATTCGGCGGGCTCTGTCATGAGTGCTTGGCCTGCTACGGCTGCCATTGTGCTTGTGCTTCTGGCGTCCCACTGGGGCGCGTACCAGCACGGCATATCGGTAGAGCGGGCGAAGGGCGCTCAGGTATCAGCGCAACGGGACAGTGGCGACCGCTTGGCCGCGGTAATCGGCGAACGATCCGCACGCCAGGAAGAACACCGGAGCGCAGACGCGCAGCAAGAGGCGAGGGTAAAAGCGCATGAAGAAAGAACGATTGCTGATGCTGGCGCTGCTGGCGCCGATGCTGCTGGCCAGCGGCTGCGCGACGAAGGTGCCAAGCTCGCTGCCACCGTCAGTTGCCCCGGCACGAATACCGCCGCTATCGCCCGAGGCCAGGCAGCCACCCGCGCCGCCATGGTGCTCTCCGACCTGCTCGCACGGGCTGATGCTCGAGCGGGAGAACTGGCGAAAGCTTATGACCGCGCCCGAATAGCCGGCGACCAGTGCGTCCGTGAATATGATTCGCTGCTGCGTGTCACTCGGTAGCCTGTTTCAGGCCATCTGTTTCCCCCTCATGACTATCTCAAAACTATTCAACTGTTCTACGGAAATTTTTGCGTTGAACGCCTCCTGTCCAACTATTTTTATCATGCGGTTGCAAGTGCCTAAGTATTTGCTTACCCAGTAAAATTTTTCTAAATCTCCCAGCCAATTGTCGTTTTTCTGGGTTGTGGGAATTTCGTTGGAAAGATCTATGTAGTGGCGAATTGAGTTAGTTAATATCGCGAAATTGTGTAGCAATGCCAAGAAAATTACTTGGGAGGTTTCGTTCGCTTGAATGTTTTTGTTGGACAAGTCGGTTATTACGGTTTTGAGGGGCAGGCCCAAATAACCATCACCGTGGCAATCGTTGTAGAAAGGCTGGTTAAGTTGTAATTCGAGCTGATTATCCAGCCTTTCTATGGCTTCACGGGTAAGCGTTAGTTTGAGTTCGTGGCCGGTTGATGAAACTGCGATGTACACCATGTAAGCCGCCAGCAGAGAGGCCGCTGGCGCCACGATCCCTGCAATATACGAACCGAACCCTCCCCAATCTTGATTGTCTGAGCTGATAGCAAAATTTCCAGCTGTATACATCCTTGTCAAGTAACATGCCACAGCTATTGCTGATACAATGCCGAACCCCCAAAAAGCTTTTTGCACTTTTTTCATTTTTCCTCCTTTTGACTGCTTACTAAGATCGCTTTGTTGTGCTTTTCCATTGCGCGCGTATGACGACCTGCCCAGGAGTTTTGCGTCGAGGATATGGTGCTGGCATGTGCTGCACATCGGAAGTCGCGATACCGGCCTGGTCGGCTGCCGCCTTCGAAAGACCGACAGCCTGGAAGTTAAGGTTCGGGCGCTGCTTGCGCGCCGGCAGCGAATCAGCTACGAGCGTCAGCTGATAGCAGCTAACAGCGCCTGCAGGTGAAGCTATCCCGCTGGGAACATGGCGAGCTGAAGATCGGCTCTCTGCTTGGCATGAGCCTGGAGTGCGGCGTCCGCTTCGATGGCGTGGGTGAAACGCTCCATAGCAGTGTTCCACTGATTGGTTAGGTCAATGCACTGAAGTACAACGACCTCGTCTGGTTTTAGCCCCAGCTTTGGCAGCTTCGCATGGATCTCAGCCTTAACTTCTGCATCAGATCTCCGCGGGCCGGTCGAGTAGAAAATCTGCTTGGCTTTACCATCCCGGTAAAGTTTTGATTCTGCGGACCCCGTATGTAAAAGCCCGCACCGAGCTGCGTATAGGTCCAGTGCATCAAGCTGAGTCGGGTAGCCTGGCAAGAAATATTTTTCCACCCATGCGATGAAGTCATTGCGGTCGTGGTCAACCTTGGCGCTTGAAATCCATGCCATTTTGTCGATGGAGATGAACACGAGCGACAGGGCGTGCGTGGTGCAGCCGTTATGGAGGAGGGCAGTTACAGCGTGCATGTCAGATGTGATCGTGCTCCATACTGCATTCGGAAGGGACATCTTTGCTCCTTTGGCTTGGGACGCGTGCTCGATTGGCTAGCATGGTTGCTAGTGAATTTATCATGGACTCTGGGGGAATTTTGGGGGAATGATTCCCCCGAATGGTGTGGAGTACTGTTGCGTCACGCTGCGTTGAAGTTGTTGATTCCATTGGGCTTCGAGATATTATCTCAAAAAAATCTGAGGCAAAAAACGGATTCGAAATGCGTTGTGTCTCAGCCAAATTCCACGAAAGAGGCTAATATTCGCAGGAAAACTAGCCTGGGCATGGTAATGGACAAGCGTACGTTCGTAGGGATGGTTGAGGCCGGCGAGCCGCTGATCCAGCAGGCAGTGGACGCATTCCGTGCCTACCACGAGGCTCAGGATTGTAGCGCTCCACCAGAGGAGATTGAACGGCTCCGCCTGCTGGCTGAGTCTCTGTTCCAGGCGGTGTCCGACTACCAGCTTCGGGTCATAGCCAAGGCTCGTGGAAAGGATCTACCACCATTGCACTGACCCGCTGATCGGCAATTCCCCGCACCTGGATCCGCCTATAAGATACTGTGTTTTTGTACAGTATCGGTGCCCTATGTATTTCCTCCTCGTCCGCCGCCGCGTGAATGGCGTGGCCATCCCCACCAGTCAGCTCGGGAAGATCACTCCGCTCCGGGCAGACATCCACATCGGCGACCACCACAGTGAGCCGCTGGGCCGGGTCGCGACTCAAGCCTGGGTGTTCAACCCGACCCCTGGGCCTGACGTGATACCCAGGCTGCACGACGCCAGGGTCAACGGCATGGCTCAGCTCGGCATGAACATCAACGGCATCGAGGAGATCGGCGGCGTGATGTACGCGCAGTCGTGGTGGTGCAGGGCGGAATGATGGCCGGGATACCGTGCGCTTGGCTTGATGAGCTGAACGACCAATGCGCCCTGGCTACCGACCCAGATGGCCGGGCCGCCGTCCTGGCCGAGATGGCCATGGCCGCCCACCGGCGCGGGGAAGTGGATGCCGACCACCTGTGCGAGATGCTGGAGTTTGCCGAGGCGGCGCGGCTCTATGGCCTGAACGAGCACGATGACATGTACGCCTGCGGCCTGTTCGGCTACCACGACCCTATGTCGGAATGGGGTATCGAGGTGATCAAGGGGCAGGGCAAGGAGCCGCCTGTCTGTGGGTAGCTATATAAAGGAAGTGAGTCGGTCGGCAGAACGCCGGATGCGGGCCGGAGCCCGTGGGGAGTTTTTCGGGGGATGGTGAAAATTGGTTCTGCACAGTGCGGCACCGTTTGCAGCGAGCGCCCGCTCAATGCCTTGGATTTAAAGGCGTTTCGTACATCCCGCACGCATGGGGTGCAAGGGGTCGAGTGTTCGAATCACTCCGTCCCGACCAATAATCCCAATGACTTAGCCACCTACGGGTGGCTTTTTCATTTCTGCGTGTGGGGACTTTTTCGGGACATCATCCGATTTTCCTCTTCAGTATTGTCAGCACCGGCCCACGCGAGTCCGTTGTTGATACCATGTTCGCAGCCTCAATCAGCTTTCCCAGCTCAGCGCCGGAGTAATGACTGGTGATGCTGCCGTTCTTGTGCCCAAGCAGTGACTTCCGATCTTCTTCAGTAACGCCCGCGGCCCGCAGTCGGCGGCCGAAGGTGTGCTTCAAGTCGTGAATCCTGATCGAGGCGTACCCAGGGTGAGCGGGGCGAAGGTTTTCCTCCTGCCAGAGTTTCGCCGCTCTCACCCGAGCCTTCTTCCAGGCTGAGTCGTTCATCCGGTGCATCGCGGTGCCGTTGTATGGGAAAACCCATTCATTGCTGACCCCGCGCTGCCGCTCAATGATCGACTTGGCCACGCTGTTGAGCACCACCAGGCGCTCGTCGCCATTCTTTACGCCCGACCGGGCGTGTCTCCCGCCGAAGTCAGCGGGGATCAGGAAAACACTGGTCCCAAGTTCCGGCACCGATATCTCCCAATCCCACCTGAGCTTGCACACCTCCTGCTCCCGGCAACCTGTGTTCACCTTGAACAGAGCCATCGTTTGCAGGTGCCCCGGCAATTCGCCAAACAGAATCGACTGCTCCTCCCATGACATCGGGTAAGGCTTCCTACTCGACTTCTTCTCCTCGAGCTTTTTCAGCATTGGCACGCTGTCCAGCCAAGGCCGCCGATCATCATCACGCCACTTTCTTGCGCAGAGGGTCAGAACCCGAACTGCGCGCTCGATCGCGATGTTGATTGTCCGGTTGCTCACCGCCTTCTCGATGGAACCGTCTGGCAGCACCTTTTCCGTTTGGCGGTCCCGGATGAAGGGCTCCAGCGCCTGGTCGTCAATGTGCGTCAGTGGCAAATGCCCGAGGTATGGGTGTAGCTGCTTCATGCACAATGCGGTGAGGTGAATTGATGGCTGATCCTTGACCTCAAGGAGGTAGCGCATTGCCGCTTCCTCGAATGTCCGTATCTGCCGTACGCCGTACACCTTCTGCTGTCGCAGCTTTTCCAGCTTATGGATCAGGTACTGCTCTGCCTCTTCCCGGTCACCAGTTCCAGTACTTTCTCGAATTCGCTCCCCTTTGTAGACTTTGTCGATTTGCCAGACACCGCCCTTCTCGTAGAGGCCGGTGATCGTTTTTCGCGCCATGTATCATCTCCTCGGCGCTCGCTGCGGGGCCGATTGTTGTCCTGTCCGGTGGCTTTTTCAATTGCCCTGGCTTCGATGTAGGCGTCAGCCCACTCGTCGAGCTCCTGGCGGTCGAAGGCTACGCCCTGTTTTCCGATAGGGAATTCACGCACGTTCGGCCTGACCGTCTTGTTGAACTCATCCCGACACATGCCGAGATACCCAGGCGCATCGCCAAACCGGATGAACCGCGGCTGAATGCTTGAAGGCTTTGCTGCTGTGGCATTCGCCATGTGGGTCTCCACGCCGCCGGTGGCGGCAGGTTGGTGGTCAGTTCGTGGCCTGGGCGATGGTCTGTTCGAACCGTGACGCCAACTCAGCGTTGACCTCGGCTTTAGCCAGGCTGTCAGCGGTACCCTTGGCCCGATGCAGGGTTTCGTACTTGCGCAACTGGGCTGCGGCAGAGGTCAGGTCGTCCAGCAGCAGGGGCGCCGAGGCGATCAACTTGGCGTTTGCCTGGCGCAGGTCTCGGCAGAGTTCCGCAGGGCCGATCTCGGTGAAGGTCACGCAGTCTCCACAGTCAGCGATCATCCAGCCGTCAGAGGGGAGTGCTTTCACGCCATCGCCGCTGTCGGCGCCGAGACCGGTGAAAACCTCGGTTTCGTTCAGGACTTCCCATGGGCCGGGCGTGTGTTTGTGTTTCGTCATGGCAATAGCTCTCCATGCCCGCGTATGTCGGCGGGCTTGAGTAGTTGGGGGAAGGGGTTACTCGCTGTACTGCTTGCGGATTCGGCGGGCGATGGCTCGAAGCTCCCAGCCCATCTCGAACATTTCGTTGTTGTCTCGACGCGAGACGACTGGAGAGCGGGTGACGTTCCGGCCGCCAAGGATCCAAGCGGCCAGCAGGATCAATGCCGATTCGAGCTGGCGCCGGAGCCAGCCTTTGCGCGGAATCATCGCGGCCACTTGTAGATCAGGTAGGCCATGTACATCAGGGGTAGGGTCATAGAAGATGTCCTCCGGCATCCAGCAGGGCGTCTCGATCTTGCCGAAGCTGATCGCGCTCTCTGATCAGGGCCTTGATTGCGGTTGAAATGTTGCGGTGCCCCAGCTCGATGGTGATGGCAACGCATATAATGCGTTAGGGATCACCTCAGCCCGGCTTTTGGCCGAGCCAAACCCGCCTGGAACGGCACCACGCCGGACGGGCTATCACTCAGGGAAATGAGAACAATGAAGACCGCTATCAAGGCCGGTATCGCAGGCGCGGTGCTGGTAGTAGTGGGCGCAGCCCACGCCGAGCTGCACGGGGAAGAAGCAGAGGATGCAGCACGGGATGCAGCGGTGCGTCAGTACGCGGCGAAGCTGGAGGCCGATTGGCAGCAGTGCTTGAGGAAGCCGGAGACCAAAACCACCCATGATTCAGGTCTTTGCGCATATGCAATGCGGGAGGCGGCTAAGGATGCGGTGAAAGAGAAGTACCAGAAGGCTCTTGCCAGCGCACAGGAGGACGTCGACAAAGGGTGGCTCCCGAAAAATGTACCGGCCATGATGCCCCAGGCGCAGGCAGCGTGGGAGCAGTTCGTAGAGGCAGATTGCGGTGTGGTAGGTGCTCTCATCACTGGGACCGCGAGCGCTACCTATCAGACTGTGTGCGAGTACAAGCACCAGATACAACGTCTCCACGACCTGGACCAATGGTGATTTTGATGGTGATTGATAGGCGCAGGTCGTCGTAGTCAGGCCGGTCGCCCGATTTCGCCGCCTCGATGATTTCTCCGAAAGTTTCCATGGCTTGTCTCCAGCGGCCAGGGCCTCAGCCTTCAGTGAGGCGTACGCCACGCCATCCAACGCGCTGTCCTCGTGGTATTTGTCGGGGTTCTGCCACTGGCGCACGTCCTTGACGATCTGCATCAGCAGCCGGCCTTCTGCTTCGGTGAGATCGCGGCCGGTTATGGCGTTGAAGGCTTGGACAGTCTTCACCATGCTGCGAGTGCCGTCCGGTGCGTCGTACTGCTTGCCGCGCTCGGCCTGTACGTCGATGGCGGCCTGCAGGAAGTAGGTGGACGTCTTTGCTTCGATCAGGTCGGTCATGGCTGCACCTCGGGAAGCTCTGGGAATGAGGCTTCAGCTTCGGTGCGGAACTTGATATCGCTGGAGTCACCGTGGCGACCTTCCGACCAGGTGATTCGCTTGCCGCAGTAGCAGCCGGTCACCTGGGCCAGGTCGAAGTTCTGCCGAAACTCCATGGAAATACCGGTCATGCCGTGCTGGCGCGCCAGGGCGACCACAGCCTGCGCAAATTCAACATCTTGATCAGTTACTGCGCTCACAGCTGATACCTCTCATCAATCCAGCGCCCAGGCGCCAGAGCGGGTGTAGGTCCTGAATCTTTTTCGTGCGGGGAGAGCTGGCGCTGGTTGCCGGCCTGCAGCTGGCTGTCGGGGATGCAGCTGATGCCGACCCCGTTCAGCAGGTAGCAGGTGACGCCGCGCTGGCTGTCGTGCTGCACGTCGATGACGTTCTCGGTTGCGCTGGCGCCGGTGGCCAGCATCAGGAGGCAGAGGGCCAGCCGAGTCATTGCTGCACCTCAGCGGTGTCTGGGATCTCCTCAAACTTGTAGGTCTTGATGACGCGCTCTTCGACGCCAACGACCTTGATGAACTTGGCCTCGTTCACCCATGGGTATGCGTTCGGCTCACCGTGCTTGCCGCCGCCACTCATCTCGCAGAAGGCGAGGGCGCGACCATCGGGCAAGATGAAAGCCTTCACGTCGACCTCGTAGTTTCTTCCCCAGCTGTAGTGGCACCACTCGGGGATCCCGCTGACGGCTTCGGCCTCGTAGCGGACCTCGTTGATGGCATCGTCATGCTCGTTCTCTTCGAAAAGCACCTCGAGCAGCTCGCCAGGTGCCGCAGCGAGGAAGGCCAGATCGACGTTGGTCGATTGCCCATCATCGTCGGTGAACGTGTAGTCGTAGCCGAACTCAAGCCCTTTCCGCATGACAAGCAGCTTGGCGAGCTGGCTTGCGGAGAGGGTGATCAGGTGCTGGTTTACGTTTGCTTCGAGCATACGAATTCCTTGGCCGCCATATCGCGGCAGTGAATAGAGGGGAGAGGGATTTGCCGATTGTAGTGTCGTTATGCCATCATGCTGGTAGAATAATCATTTATTGAGGTTGGGATGCGCAGATCGCTATTTTGGTTTGGGGTCGTTTTAACTTTCGTCTATGCGGCTTTTATGTACTGGGCGGTCGGCGAAAAGATTTCAGCTTTAAAAGCTATGGAGCTGAATGCCGTCGGAGATTTTATGGCGGGTGTATTCAGTCCATTGGCTTTTCTTTGGCTGGTTCTTGGTTTCGTCCAGCAGGGATTCGAACTCAGAATTAGTTCGGATGCTCTGATTCTTCAGGCTAAAGAACTAAAAGCTTCTGTTGTGCAGCAAACTGAGCTGGCTGTAGCAACCAAACAATCCCTAAAATATCAGGGGCTGCTGCTAGAGCCTGTTTTTCACCTTAAGTTTGGAGGCATTAGTGAAGATTTCGATGAAAGTGGTAGGCGCGAAACTTGTAGCTTTACGCTTTCAAATGTAGGTGCAACCTGTGAACAGATTGTTGTCTATGTGATTGGGGGTAGCTCAATGCCGTCGGCCATGTTTAATTTTGCTGTTATTGAAAAGAATAGCGCGTCCAGCTTTAATGTGGTTGATATAATCAGCGAAGAAGATAAGTGGGAGTTCAGGGTAAGTTACATGAAATCCGATGGGCAGTACGGTTACCAATATTTTGACGTGGTTCCTGTGGCGAGTTCTGGGGATGGTGACTGGTACGTTTCGATACAGAAAATGATTAAATAGATTTTCTAAAGTCTTGGTACTACGCCACTCTTAAAAGTTCTTCAATTACGCGCTGGCCCGCCAGCGGAGGTACCGCGTTGCCGGCCATGTGCATGGTCAGCCGGTGGCTGTTCGGGCGCAGGGTGTCGGCCGGGAACGACATCGCTGCTAATGCCTCGCTGGCGCTGAGCATCCGCATACGGCCGCCATCGACCAAGGCCCAGCGGTCTAGGGTAGTGATGGTGCCAATCGGCCGATCGATGTCGCGGCCGGTGGTGCCCGAGCCCTTGCCGTAGTAAGGCATGATGAAACGGTCTCCGAAGCGCTGGCGGCCATTGCGCACCCGGTCCAGCGTGGCAACGGCCCGGCCTGGCTTCTCGATCTGCGACCAGCGCCCAGCTTCGAAGTCCAGGAAGCTGGCTGCCGGCACATGTCGCTGTTGTGGCAGCTGAAGCATCAGCGGTGCTTTACTGCGCGTCAGGACCATGAACAGGCGCACCCGGTGTTGCGGCACACCGAGGTCTGCACAGTCGACGATGTGCGGCGCTGCCTGATACCCGAGTGCCTGCACTGCCTGCAGCCAGGCTGGGTACAGCACCCAGTCGGTGAATTCCGGCACGTTCTCGATCACCGCCGCTTGTGGCCGGTGGAACTCAAGGGCCGATACCGGCGCCCATGCTGTGGATCGTGATGCGTCGTGCTCGGGGTTGCCCGACTTCTTGCCGCGTGCCTTGGCGTGCCCCTGGCAGCAGGGTGAGGCAAGCAGGATGTCGTGTGCCGGTACCTGCTCCCAGCGCGCCTGGTGTAGATCTTGGCAGACGTGCTGCGTGTCGGGGTGGTTGGCGCTGTGCCATTCAACGGCCACCGGCCAGTGGTTTGCCGCCCAGAGAACCTGGACGCCTGCGGCGCGCGCGCCGGTGCTCCATCCGCCGAGACCGGCGAACAGGTCGATTGCTGTGGTCATGGGAATTTCCGTATCAGGCTGCCTTGTGGCTTTCAGGTGTCCAGTCAGCCCATCCGATGATGGGCATTCTGGTCTTGGGGTTGAGGGTCTTCTTGCCCTTCTCGTCGAGCAGGGGGGCTTTGCAGCGGAGATTGAGGTCGCGACATGCGCCGGCCTTCTTGGCCAGATCAATGAATTGGTGGGCGTATTGCGGGGTGTCGAAGAGGGCGCTGAGCTGCTTGACCCTCTCGCCGGCCGTGATGGCGTCGGCGTTGCGCTGCACTGCCTCATCCCATTCGCCGGGCGAAAGCTCTAGGGGGGCAGCCGGCCTTTCCGCTGGGCTTGGTGGTCTTGGTCTTCTTCCGGGCATCGGCAAGCGCTGCGCTTGCTGTCATGCCGAACACTGCAAATGTGCTCATGGTGATCTCCAGGCAGGCGCCGCCCCACCGGGGAAGCGTCATCTATGAGTAGGGTGGTATGCTTCAATCCAAAATTGGATTTGAGAGCGAGTAGCATGCAAGCGAAGATAATTTCCACTTTGCGCTGGCTTAGTGTTGATGCTGAGCCGGGCACTTACGAAATGATGCCGGGGATTTCGATTATTAATGATCGCCAGTACATTAAGGAGCAGCTGGATCTTCAGTTTCAGACCTTTGCTGGGCGAATTGAGTGCGATCATCTTTTAGGTGCTGATCATATAGTTGCATGTAGGCCTGAAGAAGCTTCAATCTGGGAAGGTTATGAGCACAGCGAGCCGCTACTCCTTACTTGGCTGGCCTGGCTTTCTCTGCTTATTGAAGATTCGTGGCTGGTGAAAGACAATGCGATCGGTTGTGAAATGGCGCATTGTAATTTTCGTTCTAATGGTAAGGTGTTTTGGACGAGTAACGGCCTGTATTCGACAATATCTAAAGCTAATGGTGAGGCGTTGTTGCCTACAGCGTTCAACGCTGATGAAATCGAACTGTGGCGTGATGTGACTTTAGAACTTAGAGCCCACCTTCATGAAAAAGGCTTCAGTGCTTTTCAGTCGCCCGTTTCGAAAGACAGCTCTCGCTTCGACCGCTTCCTGAGTTTCATGACATCCTCCCGAAAGGTGCATCACCCGTCGCTCAAGATTGCGCAAGTATGCAGCGCCTTAGAAAGCCTGTTTTCCACTAGTACTTCAGAGTTGACCCATAGGCTTTCTGAGCGAGTGGCGCACTTCTTGGGTGGTTCTTCTCAGGTCATGGAATCGCGATATCAATTTATGAAAAAAGCTTACACGATTCGTTCACAAGTCACCCACGGCTCTCATATTAGGGCCTCAGATATTGAAGCTTCTGCATCTATAAGCCAAGGTCTGCAGGATATCTGTCGAGAAATTGTTTTTATGGTTCTTAGAGTGCCGGAGAAACAAGATGTTGTGTATGGCAGCAATGAGCAGATTGAAGATTACTTTAGGAGACAGTTATTCAGCTGATCGAGTCCTGTATCTGCGTTGCCAGCATCATTAAATGCGTAGCAGAAAAGCGGAACGCAATATCGGACGGATCCGAATGGTCAGGTCGATTTAGATTCGACCTGCTGCGCGACAATGACCTTGGCCGCATGGTTGATCAGGTACAGCCGATTGATCAGGCTTTCGCGCGGCTTGTCGATGGTGATCTCCCAGTAGTCGCAGCCCAGGCCCAGCTCTTCGTGGTGCTCGCTCATGAACATGCTGGCTTGCTCGACGTAACTGATGTCGTCGGCCTCGCTCAGGAGGTCATTCAGCGAGTCCCAGAAGTCGCGTCCGTCCCCTCCATATTCAATGGCTGCGAGACGCTCTTTAACCAGCCTCCGGAGCTCGTCCCAGCGCCCGGCCTCGTGGCGCCCGCCGTCGTTGCGCATCCACTCGGGCAGGGCGCTGTACTGGTCCCCGTCGACTTGCTCGCAGACCTGGCTGCATACGCCAGCCACCAGTGCCGCGCGGAAAGCTTGCTCGTCAAACTCACGCTCGCGGCAGTGCTCTTCAAGCTTCGAATGGATGTAGTAGTCGATGTCGTCACCGGCCAGGAACTCGATGCCGTAGGACAGGCCGACGTTGAAGGTCAGGCCGTCGATGTCACCGATCGTGGCGATTCCGAAGCGGGTGATCAGGATGTCGAATGCGTAGCTGGTGGTGCGCGGGGCCTTGCAACGCCATGCTTTCAGCTGGTCGGTGTCAGCAATGACGGTGTATTCGTGGTCTTTCAAGCACTCGGCGGCCCGCTCGCGGCGCTTGGCCTTTTCGGCTTTTCGCTGAGCGATCCATTCTTGGTGGCGTTGTTCGTCGTTCATGGCTTTCTCCATGCATGCGCCGCCCTCCGTGGCCGGATGCGGCATGGTGGCAATTTGGTTTGGGATGGGGTATTACGAACTTTCTAAATCAACTGCTTACGAGGGACGCATGAGCAAAACAATCACTGAGGCAGAACTGCATACGATCGATCTTGCTGGGTTCTGCGAGGCACTGCTGATTAGCGATCAGGAAGATAAGGTCGGTGTTCTGGCCTATGACTTTCGCCGGATGGCTCCGATGTGTGGACCGAATGGCGAGGGCCAACCGGTAGCAAACCAACTGAAGGTCCTGGTGGATGACCCTGACAACCATGAAACTCTCGCCCGTGTCGCGACGATATTAACCTCTCGCCTCGCTTAGTAGCACTCAGAAGGGCTTATCACTTCATCCCCAGGATCCTGCTGAATCATCAGCATGCTCTTCCGGTCGAAGGCCAGGGCCATGCGTGGCGATATACTGATCTGATGGCGGGGCGGTGTGATGAACTTCGCCCCGTGCCTCTCGCCCAGTGCGTGGACACCATGTATCAGCGCTTCCATCATTCGTCCAGGGTTGAGGTCTGCCCATCCGCAGATCGCGGCCAGGTGCTGGGAGGTGCGTAGGCGAGCGTTCAGACGTAGCACCTCACTGCGCGCCACAGATCGGTGAGCCTCGATTTCGTGGCGCGCGATCCTGAACAATGCGTGATGCCCGAGCGCTTCGATGTGATGAATCATCAGCGTCATCGCCTCACCCTGTTCCTCAATCCCGGCCCACTCCATCAGCTCCAGCAGGGCCTGTTTAGTCCCTGGTCGTACCTTCAAGCGCAGGTCTTCTTCCTGCAGGCGCTCGGCCTTGGCGCGGCGCTTCTCGTCCCGCTCTTGCTGAGTCATCGCCATACGGCACCTCCGTCAGGCCACTAGGCGGCAAGTGAGCCTGTTCCCGGCGCCGGTGGCGCTGGATTGCTCGTTTGAGTTTCATGGGATAGCTCCATATCGCAGTCGTGCCAGCCTCCCAGCCACCAGGCGCTGTCGACCGACATCTCGGGGTGAGGCTGATACGCCCGGCAGCGACCGGCAGCACGAGCGGTCCGACCTTGGTAGTAGGGGAGTGGGTGGATTTTTTCAGGCTTGACTCTCGGCATGGCTACCCCCGGCACCGCTGAAGCGGGAAGTTGATCCCGAATGCCGCCAGGATCCGCTCTAGCTTGCGATTTCCGATCCCCAGCTTTGCGGTTACGCGGCTCCGAGAATCACCGGCGTCACGGAGAGCGATGATCTGGTCGGCGAGCGCTCGATCTTCCTTCTCCTGATCGGCCGTGGACTTCGCCGGTTTGGCCGACCTGGGTGGAGAAAAGAACTTGAAGCCCTCCCGCGCCGCGACACCCCATAGCGCGCCCTTCGTTTCCCCAAGCAGATCCGCCACCTCACCGCAGGTCATGGTCTTGGCCAGCTCGGCGATCTTCGCGGCGCGGGTCCTGGCTTTGGTTACCTGCTGTCTTTCGGCCTTGCGTGCGGCGGGCCGGGCCGGCTTCTGCTTGGGCTCTGGATGCTTACGCTCAGGAAGCGGGCGGTAGGTGAATCCCTCCAGCACGACGAGCTGGCCACCAGAGGCAAAGAAGGCCGCTTGTGCGGCCTCCAGGTCTATTGATGGGTTCATGCTGCCCCCTATGCTGCGATGCCGAGCACCCGATTCATGCGCTCGTCGAGGATTTCGTAGAAGGTTTTCACGCGCTCCGAGAGCTTGCGGATCATCGCTTCGTCCCGGTAGGCGCGCTTCACGAACAGCGGCATGCCCGGCCAGTAGCAGATGAAGTCGATCCACTCGCGCTCGGACACCCACAGGCCGCCCTGGCACTGCGCTACGTGCTCTTTCGGGATCTCGCCGCCCAGGATCACGTCGACCTGCAGCTTCGGCAGCTTGGTTTTGATCTCGGTCAGGCCCTTTTCGCCTACCAGGGCATCTGGCGAGTAGCCGATGCCGTGATTGAGGATGATCCCCACCTCGGTCGTTTCGACCTCTTCGCTGTCGCGGTAGAGGTTGCGTGCAACGCACTCCAGTTCATGGCCGCGCTCGGTATGCCGATTTCCGCTGAACGGGTCCGCCGCTTCACCGGTGATGCGTTCGCCGATCAGCGTGTTCATGTAGGTGAAGGCGCCGGTACCGAATCCGGCCTCGCCCTTGCCGTTCACCAGCAGGCAGTCCAGCTCGCTGCAGGTGATGATGCCCAGGCGCAGGTCGAGCCAGGCCTGGGTGCCTTGTTCGATGTCACTGACTATCTGCATTTGCAGCCTCCGCAGCCTTGATGGCTTTGTTCAGTTGGGCGACCAGCAGGTCATGGCGGCCTTTCGGCACGCACTCGGCCGAACCGTATTCGCCGGTAAACCAGTCGTGGGTCTTCTGTGTGCAGCGGTCGAGCAGGGCGCTGATGCCGGCCGCCTGCACGCTGGTGACGTTGGCTGTCGGCACGGCGGCGTGGCCATCGTCGTCCTCGCCCCTGGTGGTGAGGTTGAGCAGGGCGCTCATCACGTACCGCTTGCCGTAGCTGGTGGACGACCCGACCGCCTGGACGGCGTTCTTGCTGCCGCTGGTGTCGAGCGGTAACAGCATGGTGGTGCTTTCTCGGTGCCCGGCCCGGTGCATCAGGATGCCGGTGACGCTGAGGCCGGCGGGCACGTTCTCGACCTTGAAGGTGATGGCGAAGCCGTGGGCCTGCATGATCGGCTTGATGACGTCGTTGATGTCTTCGAAGGTGGCGTAGTCGCTGCGCTTCTGGCCATTCACGACGATCGCGCCGCGCTCGGCGATGCTGGGGATGTCGCTCTGCATGGCAGCCATGGCCGCGTTGAATTCAGCCTCGGCGTCGCGGGCTTGCATGCGCTCGTACATCGCCATCAGGCGCTCGAGCTTGTCGATGTCGCAGGTGGGGTCGGTGGCTGCCCGGCTGATTACGGCCAGGATGCTGCTGTCGGCCTGGGCAGGCGCGGCCACCTGGCGGCGTTGCTCAGGCACGATAATGGTGCTGCTCATGGCGGCTACCTCAGAAATTGATGGTGATGTTCGGGACTTCGCGGCGGGCGATCTTGAGTACGATGGCCTTGGCCAGCTCTTCGGTGATGTTCATCGACATCAGGACCTCTTTGGCCTCGCCCATGATCTTGATCTTGTGTGCTTGGTCGCGCTCACGAGCCTGCTGTTGGCGCAGGATCTCGGCAGCTGCCTCATCAGCGCGGCGGCGTTCGTCCTGGCGCGCCTGCTCTGCTGCTTCCTCTTGCCGGCGCGCGGCGTCTTGGCGCTCCTGCTCCATTCGCTGCTCGGTGGCGACGCGGTCGGCTTCGGCCTGAATCCGGGCGCGCTCCGCTTGCTCGGCCTGCAACTTGAGCTGCAGGCGCTGGTTCTCGGCTTCGCGCTCTTGAGCGGCGGCCTGTTCGATCAGCTCCTGCTCGCGGCGGGCAGCGGCTTCTCGCGCCGCCTGCTGTTCCTGGGCCACGCGCTGGCGCTCCAGCTCGACAGCGGCTTCCTGTGCCACCCGGATGCGGTCTTGCTCGGCGCGCTCTTCAGCCTCGCGGCGCAGGCGGGCCAGTTCGGCTTGCTCCGCCTCGAACTGCTCGCGCTTCTGGAGGGCTGCCCGCAAGCTGGTCAGCACCTTATCCTTGGTGTTTGCCGCTTCTGCCTCGAATTCCTCCCAGTGAGCCCCCAGTTGCATGCCTTCGGCTTCGGCAATCAGGCCTTTGAGTTGCAGGGAGTTCAGTTCGCCCAGGTCGTCGGCCAGAGTCTTAAGCCAGTTCAGGCGGTCGTTGTGTCGGTCGATCCGCGCATCCTCGGCGGCTTCCCACTCGGTCAGGGGCCGGCGCGTCTCGTCCCGCAGCGTGTCCATCTTGGTCACGAAGTCGCGAAGCTCGGCCTCGACCACCTTCGGCATTTCCTTCAGGCGGCGCAGATAGTCGCGACCCGGCTTCTCGACAGCGGTCTTCGACTTGCTGACCTTGGCGGCCAGGCTGGCGATGCGTTCGCGGCCCTTGCGGGTGGTGAGGTCGGGCACTTCGCCTTCGACCTCGCCCTTCACCAGGTCGATGAATTGCTTCAGGCCGCCGGCCACGTAGATGGCTGGGGCGTTCTCTTCGCTGATCTGCTCGATCGTGATCAGTTGCTGTTGTGCGGACATGCGAAACTCCCGCGCCTCCATGCGGTGGGCGCTGATTAAATGGTTATTGGGTGATGGTGCCGGCCAAAGCGCTCAGGAGGAGCCAGCCGGTGCAGAAGGTGAGGGCGATGAAGCTGCCGCGCAAAGTTGCGATGCGGCGGGCACGCTGGTAGCTGGTCATTCATAACCTCTGGCTTCATCAGCCCAGGCTTTGCAAGATGCGATGTGAGCCAAATATCTTTTGTTCCGACGCTTCTCTTCGGCGCTCATACAGCGCAAACAGTTTTTGCATGTCACGTTGCCCCGAATACCAGTTTCTTGGATTTCGTAGCCCTCGATTCGACATGCTGTCGAGCACTCGCAGTCATCGCTCGCTGCGCAGTGATGCTCGACCAGGTGCACAGCCTTGAAGCGGCTCAAGAACGAACCTCATACCCGACCGTCCACTCGCCGCACATCCACCAGCTGCGGGTGATTGCCTCGGGGTTCTCGATGAAAGCCTCAGCTGCGGCTCTCTTGGCATCGAACAGCGTCGGCCCTTTGAACAGCATCAGCACCCGGTCGGCCGGGATGGCCTGAGTCTCGGGCAGTTCGGCTATCTGCTCGTCGATGAGCGTGGTGATGAGTGGCGTGGTCATGATGCCTCCTGCTTGCGGTAGCCGGCGTCGATCATGGCCTCTACAGCGGCGGCGAGAATGTTTCCGCGCACCAGGTCATTCGGGAAATGCACCTTAGAGTTGATCGCCGTCAGCGCATTACGAATCTCGTGCAAGCGCTTATCGGCCGCAATCTGCTCGGGCGTGCGGATGGGGCGGAAACAGCCGAAGTTTCCCTGTTCAACTTGCACCATTCCGCGACCTGGGTTTTCAGGATCGAACGTAAAGGCTGCCAGCTTGAAGTCGCCGCTCTTGAAATGAGCGATGATTGTTACGTGCATACCCTCTCGCAGATCTTTGTCGAAGGGGTCGTCAGGGCATGGCGTTCCGCCTGCGAACTCGCAAACGGTGCCAACCGGAGGGAGGCCTTCGCCGCTCCATTGCTCGGGCCTGGCAGAAAGGCTGGATACCTTCGGGAATACGCAGCTGTCCGTGGCGTCTCTCCACATGCTGCCATCCTCGGTGTAGGAAATGATCTGCTCCTCCTCAACCTTGTACCAGGCGGAGAAGTAGAAATCGTTTTCAAGCCCGAAGTGCGTAGCGCCATCAGGCGCCTTGCTCCAATCAATCTCGCTCACGCGACCTCCTTGCGCCCATCAACGATCTTGTTGAGGCGCCCGCAGTAGTGGTTGAACTCTTCGATGGTGATGCGCTGGTCGGCCAGCATTTCGGTGAGGAGCTTGAGGACCATGGCCTGCCAGGACTTCGGGGTCGCTGGGTCGGCCATAGCGTCGAGCTCTTCGTCGATCAGAACGTGTGGGCTTCTCACTGCGCCTCCTCGGCCTGGGCCAGAACTCCTTGCTCAGCAAAGGGAGCCAGCAGCTCTGCAGCGATTTGGCGCAACGCTGCGTCAGGATCGGCCACCGAAAGCAGCTTGTGCGTGCTCGTCTGAGCGTCTGCCCCATTCCGGCGGTGACCGTCCAGCACCAGGTGCCCCAGTGCAGAGTTGCTGCGAGACTGGGCAAGCTGGTCCATGGCGAACTCGTCCACGGCCAAGGCGAAGCGCTCGTAGGTCACGCCTTGCTGCGGTCGCATACGGCGCTGGAACAAGAAGTCAGAGCCCCGCATAAGCTGGTCGATGCCTTCCTCGATCCAGTGGCGTTCTGCGCTCTCCTGGGGCGTTTCACTCACCTCAGGAGGCATCCGGTTGTCGTACTCAAACTGTTCTGCTCGAAGTGCGCCCATGTTCGCCTCCAGGTGGTGGGTTACTCGGTGGGTGGGGTGAGGTGTGGCTGCCAGTGCGTCACGCGGTGCTCGAAACGTGAGCCATCGCCATAACGCCAGTCGATTCCGTTCCAGTAGAGGAAGCGGGCACCGTTGAAGGCGCTCTGTGCTTTTCGTGCTGGTGTGTAGGCGATAACCCAGGCCTTGCCGCCACCCTTTGGCAGCTCAGGCATGCGCTCAGAGCACTTGATCCAGCCGCTCATGGCTTCACCCGGGCGGCGAGCATGGCGTCGGCCAGCTTGTAAGCTGTGCTTGCGGTTTCGTTCTCACACCCTCCCATGCCCAGTAAGCACGGAGCACCGGAAGTGGATATAAGCCCCTGCAACGCCTTGGCTGCAAAGTAGTCACGCAGCTCCATACCCATGAAGCGGTCAGCCTGACCCTCCCCGAAAAGAGTTGTTGCAGCCTCTGGCGCAGGGAAGGCCGGGCCTCCAGTCATTGTGCTCATGATGTGAACCTCGGTAGCCAACCGCATTGGCCAGGAGCCAGGCGCGGGTGACCAAACCCACCGTGAAAGGTGGCCTGGCGCCTGCCGATGCGGTCGTTTTGAAGGGAAGGGTGCAGGCGGTGAGCGCTACCTCACATGCATCTGGTCTGGCCGGGTAGGCCCCGGATTCGCCTGCGTGTACGTCAATTAATGTTTGCTACGGTGAGCCTTATCTTTCGTAAGGTTCACCGTGATACGCTTTAAATCGATGAAAACTGCATCGGTGATCCACACTCCGGGGCAAACCGGGTGACCGGACGCCTCACCAAAGGGCGAGACGCTACCCAGGCTCACAATTCGCGGCGATCAACTCGCGTTCAATGTGGATCACCGATGCAGTCTGCGATGGGGAGCAGGGCATCGGCCGTCTTTCCGGCTGTAATGGGTCAGCGATGTGTCAACGAGAGGATGCTGATAATGCAGATCGACCCATCTTCAGCCGGCGTGGCATCCGTGTAATCGACCTGGTTGTAAACGCCACCGTGGAAGTTCAACAGCGATGAGCGCCATGAGTCATCCAGCTCCAGGCGACCAGACGACTCTGCATCGCCATCGCACTCGGCTGTCACGGTCAAAGCGCCCGAGGCCAGCACGCGGATAGTGATTTTGAACTTTGCACCGAGGGGCACGCCTTTGAGCAGCGTCGTGTTGATTGGGGTGGCCTGATTGAATGTCTGCCGGAACCCTAGGGTAATGTTCCCTTTGCTCCAGAAGACCTTCACCGGTGGGCTGTCGTCGTTCTTCACGTGCAACTGCGAGATCACCACTTTCTGCGCGGAGTTGACCTTCGTGAGTGTCATCTCCTGCATGTTGATGTGTTCGGCCGCGCTTGCCAGAGCCCAGTACACCGGCTCTTTCCACTCGCACCGCGTGCGGTGTGTGCTCTTGCTCGATGCACCTTTCGTTGGGGCTGAAAACTGTACTGATCCGCTGGAGAGGACAGTGACGACACTGGGGAGCTGAGCGATCGCCTCGGCGCCGCTGAGCTCCAGTGCTACAGGATTGGTGAAGGAAGTAGCTACGGGAGTGGTTATCGTCAGGTTGTTGATGTTTACGGTCATTGGCACTTCTCCTGATGGTGATAGGGGGAAGGGTGTCAGCCCAGTACGGACTGCGGCTCGGTTGCCGTCGAACCGTTCAGCTTTTTCAGTTGCGAGCTTGGTTGGCTCACATGCCGGTGATTTCCCGTCTGGCCCTGTCGCCAAGGCCAGCCAGTGAAATCTGGTCACGCATACATCTGCACCGTGACATAGCCGTTGCTGGCCACGACGTGCTCCCAGCGGTTGAAGTAAACGATGCCGCCGAACTTGTTGATCGCAGCCTGCTTGACCTGCTGCACGACCGATTCAACAGGCTCTCCTTGGTCGGGAAGAGCAAGCCATTCCAAGTGCTTGCCGTTGCTGAGGTGATTGTCGATGTAGAACTGAGCCATCCCTGTTTCCTCCAGTTGATTTCCAATGCCGGCTCAGTGAACCGGCATCAGTAAATCGTTCTGTCCCATTACCGCCGGGGTGGCGGGGCGCATTGCATGCCGGGTCTTTCGTGCCTACTGGGCGTAACGGTTCGAGCCTTTCGCTCTCGATCAGCCGTACAGGGTTCTCCCTGTCGTGGGCAGCCTTTCGGGGCTGTCTGATCGCCGGTCGCCGGTAGAGGCAATGCGGTCTGTTGGTTGTTGCGCTGGTTGTTAAAGAGCGGTGAGGCTTGAGGGTCTCCCGAGGGGCTGTGTAACTGCCGTCTCGATGGAGCAAAGTTACCGCACGGTAATAATTCAAGTCAATACCGTTAGGTAATAAATTTTCTCGCGCCCACAAAAAAGCCCGCACAAGGCGGGCAAGGGAGGGAGCTTGAAATTAGTCTTCGGCGGGCACGGTCCAGGTCAGCAGCACCGATCCGTCGTCGCGGTGGCCGAGCGTCACGTTGTCGTTCTCGGCCACCTCATCCAGGAAGCGCTCCCAGTCGTGAGTCGACTCGTGGGGTTCCTTGGATATCACCGCCGACTTCGCCTTCTGCGCAGTCGGCGAGTTGATGACCTTCTGAATGCGGGATCCCATCATTTCGTAGAGCGTGGGTGGGGTAGGGGCTTTGGATTTCGATTGCTGCTTGGCCATGGCGTAGCGCTCAATTACTGTATGGATGAACAGTAATTTATCTGGAGGTAGCTGGCAATACTGGATGGAGCACATTTGTGCTCTTTGCGTTGGCAGGCACAAAAAAGCCCGCGCTAGGCGAGCTCATCGGTGGCTTTTAGGGCTACAAGGAATCGATCTGCGCCTTCAGCTGGTTCGCTGAAAGCTCATACTGGCGTTCGTAGAGATCACGATCGTCTTCAATAAGGTGGTCCAGGTAGCCGAGCCATGATACGTACATGTCAGCCAGTTCTCTTTTCAGGGATGGACGAAGATCGACCTCTGCCCTGTACAAGGCTTTTCCCTTCTCTTTAGCGTCATCGACACACGTGCGCACTACGCTTAGCCGCTGATGAAAGGCATCAGACCAGCCCTTACTGCCCTCGCCATGCTTCCTTTCAGCATCCCAAACCTTGGTCTGCTGCTCAATCGCATCAATGCTGCAGATGGCCGGAAGGCCGGCCATTTTTTCAATGTACGTCGGCTCGGCGGAGGCCACGCTTGACCAGAGGAGGGTAATCGACAGAGTCGCCTGCAGGACCTTACGCATCATTGCTCTTCCTGAGAAAACTCAATCCTACCACTCTGGCTATCAGCCATCACGCGGGCATGAAAAAGCCCGCCGAGGCGGGCTAGCGCGTATCGAGAGCGAATTACTCGCGCTGGAAATTCATCTTTAATTGCGCAGCTGCCTTGCGGTGCTCCAATACTTTGAGGACGGTATACTCGGTCTTGAACGTTTCGCCAGAAACCGACTGGACTCTGCGAACCTTCGCTTTGAGGATATCGCCTTTGGTGAAGCTGGCGGCGCTCGCGGCTACCTGCGATGCAAAGGCTTCGTCGAGCATGTCTGCATAGAAAACGCTCGCGCCATCGTTGAATCGCCATTTGTTGCCATCTTGAAACGAGATGCTCACGATCTGCAGGTTAACCTCGAACTCGTTATCGGCAAGCAGCTCGGATTCAGGCTCTGGAGTCTTGAAATAGGGGCGTTCGGCTCGCGTGATCTCAATGAAACGCTCAGTTTGCTTGAGGTTGGTGACTGCGAAAGTGTCGATTCCTTCGCTTTCGAGCGGTTTTAACACTCCCTCTAGAGCCTGGCGCACACGGAACTGTCGGTAAAGTCGGAGAATCTTCTCCTCCGTCTCGATTGCTCCATCGTCCATGACGACCCTGACCTTTCCGTTATCCAGAAGCACGACCTGGTTGATGCGCCTGCCTCTGATTTTCTTGATGAGCAGGAGTAGGCCACCGACGCCTGCCACAATGTTTCCGACATTGTCCTGAATTAGGCCAAGCCATTCCAGCAGCTCCTTGGCACTGGAAACCGAGTCATGGGAAAACAGGCTGTGGGCTTGCTGCAGCAGGGATTGGATGACCTCAAACTCGATGCCAAAGCACCCGGTCTTGAAGGTGGCTTTCACCTGCACAGAAACCTGGGCCCGACCATCGTTGATGACCGAATTTGCCTCTTCGAGCAGTGTGCCTAAGGCCAAAAGTGCAGGCGCAAGCTCTCTAACGTCCATCTCACTGTTCGCGAGGGCCGGGCCATCATAGAGTACGTTGAAGGATGCTTTGCTCATGTCTTCCATTGTTGCTTCCATGCGTCGTTCTGTCTATTCATGCGTACAACGGTTTGTCTGGGTGGCTGAAGGCCATCATTCTACCTGAGGCGGCTACTGTCCATCAGTGCCCCGCCGAATCCACCCAACCTTCACCTCATCCCCATACCCCACCAACCGATCCTCCCCAGCCTGCATCACCTGGCAGATCCTGATCACTGCCTGGGCGTCGTGCTCGTTTCCGGTCTGGCTCAGTCGCTCGGCAATCCGCATCAGCTCAACCGCCGACCACTTCAGGTCAGAGGCCAGGCCTTGAAGGTCGCGGCGTAGTTCTTGGTTGGTCTTGGTTAGGGGCATGGCTAGAAGCTCCTGCCGGTCCACCAATAGATGATCTGCGCCAGGACGGTGATGTCAGCCTCACGATCACCTGGCACCTCGATCGGTGGGTACTGTCCATTGTCCGAAATGATCGTCAGCCCATCCAGACCGCGTTGAATCCGCTTGATCTGGAGCTTTCCACGCATGAGGAAGAAGTAGATGGCGTCGTCCTCGACCGTGGTTACCCCGGCGTCAACCAGCACAGCATCCCCGCTGCGGATCGTAGGCGCCATGCTGTCGCCCCGGCCTGAGATCAGCTTCAGGTTCTCCAGCTTGGTATAGGTCAGGTTCTGCCGTACCCAATTCGCATCCAGGCTCATGTGCTCAACGACCATATTGATATCGGGCGGCTCCAAGCCTGGGCCCATGGATCCCTCAACGTCGTAGCGGGGCACATCCACCAGACTGCGGTAGCTTTTGATCTTCTGGGCTAGCGGGGCGGGCAGGCCTTCGATGCTGATAGTTTCTGAATTCAACTCAAGGGGTGTATCGAGGCCATATCGCGGCAGCTCAAACGCCTGCTCAATCTCCCTGGCGAACCCCTCGCCTATGGTCTTCGAGCCTGGGCTTTCAGGTGACGCAAGGCACCGGGATATGAAGTTCTGAGGCTTCCCGAGCTTAACAGCCAAGCGCGACTGAGCCCCACGGACGCCAGCGCCGTATTCCCGATCCATCAATTTCTGCAGGTTGTGCCTGCGCACGTCACGTAATTCCATTGCGCGATTCTCTATGGCCATTACTTTTCGGTAAATGACCGTGTGGTATTGATAAAATGTTACCGAGCGGTAATAATCTGCGTATCACAGAGGAGATTCGTGATGCGAACCAAGCACACCAAGTTGTTGGAGTGGCTGAAGACCGCCTCGGACGCGGACGTCGAGAAGACCGGCACCAGTCGCGGGTACCTGAAGCAAATTGCATATGGCAACAAGCAGGCGTCGGCGATGCTGGCCTCTTCCCTTGAGCGCGTGAGCCACGGGCTTTTGACCCGTAAGTCCCTGCGCCCAGAGGACTGGGACGTGATTTGGCCTGAGCTGCAGTGGGTGGCCTGATCATGTCTGAGAGCCAATTAAGCCTCAGCGAAGACGATATCGCCCGAGAGATCGAGACCCTGATATTGCAGCGCGTTGCACGGGTCAGCCAAAAGCGCATTGCCCTGGAAACGGGTTGCAGCGAGTCGACCGTTTCACGGTGGAATGACGGTGAGTACCAGCGCTGGGCGAAAGTTCAGGCGATGCTGGGGCTTCGTGTTGTTCCGCAGACTGCCGTAGTCGTAACGGCAGAGTACCTGTCCGCCTTGGAAACAATGGCCAGGATCGGGCTCAAGGCCGAGAAGAAGCGGCCCGGCCCGCTGGGGTGGGACTGACATGCAATTCACCGTCACGATCAACCAGGCGAAGGCGCTGGACTGGGGATTGAATGCCCAGCAAGCACTGCTGTTCGCGTTCGTCTACGAGTGCCCAAGCTGGGCCAAGTTGGTCAAGACGGACAAAGGCGATTTCTACGCCTTGAGTAAGGCGAAAATCGTAGAGGAACTGCCGCTACTCACCGACAAGCCGGATACCGCGTATCGACTTCTGAAGGCAATTGCAGGTGCCGGCCTGATCAACCTTTCCAGCACCAACAACATCACGCTGGTGCAGCTCACTGCCAAGGGAAAGGAGTGGAACAAGAAGCTGGACGGGTCGGAAAAATATCCGACCAAGAAAGAGAAGGTCGGAAAAATATCCGATCCATTACCTCGGAAAAAAATCCGATCAGGGTCGGAAAAATATCCGAGCAAGGTCGGAAAAATATCCGATCCAGGGTCGGAAAAATCTCCGACAAATCAGGATACCAGTAATCAGGATACCAATCAGGGTACCTGTCACAGCTTGCAGGGCGCCCCGGCTGCGCCGTCGCAACCTGCTGGCCTGGTCATGGTTTCGTCCGGTGCGCCTCGCTGCGAAATCCCCGCCGACATGCCAGGCCCGAAAGACCAAGCCTGCAAAACCTTCAAGGCCTGGGCCAACTACGCCATGGCCTACCGGAAGCGCTACGGCGCGTGGCCGGTGTGGAACGCCAAGGTTGGTGGCCAGCTTGGCCAACTGATCGATCGTCTCGGGATCGACGTTGCACACCACGTCGCCGCCTACTTCGTCGCCATCAACGACAGCAAGCTGGTCAACAAGCTCCACAGCCTGGGCGATCTGCTCCAGAACGCCGAGGCCTACCACACCCAGTGGGTCACCAATCGCCAGATGACGGGCACCACCGCCCGCCAGATCGAGCAAACCCAAGCCAACTTCAGCGCTGCCGAGCAGGCCCTTGAAGCGCTGCGAGCCAAGAGGGCTGCAACCCATGTTGAGTGAAGACCAGCAAGACCAACTGCTGCTGTCCCTGTTCGCCACAGCCGAGGTAATGGGTCAGCAGCTCACCCAAGGCGCCGCACTGCTGATGGTCGAGGACCTGCGTGAGCACAGCGAGGGCGTGCTGACCAATGCGCTCCGCACTTGCCGCCGTGAAAGTGGTCGCCTGACTGTAGCGGCGATCCTCAAGCACGCGCAGGCCGCTGATGGACACCCAGGCAAAGACGAAGCCTGGGCCATTGCGCTGTCTGCCAGCGATGAAAGCGAAACGGTGGTGATGACTGCCGAGATCCGCCAGGCCATGGCCGCTTCCGGGCCTGTGCTGGAGGCTGGCGACAAGGTCGGCGCCCGTATGGCCTTCATGAGTGCCTACGAGCGGCTGGTTATCGCCGCCAGGGCTGAGGCGCTCCCAGCCAAGTGGGAAGTATCCCTTGGCTATGACCAGGCGCGTCGAGTGATCGCCATCGAATCGGCGGTGCGCTCGAAGCTGATCAGCCAAGAGGCGGGAGCCAAGCATCTAGCGCACCTGCGAATTGCTGCTCCCACTGAGGATGGCCGCGCCATCGCAGGGCTGATCACTGGTGAGGTGCGAGCTAAGGCCAGTCCCAAGGTGCGCGAAAAGCTCGCTGAGGTGCGCTGCATCATCGAGGCCGCCCAGGCCAAGAAGGACCAAGCGCGCGCGAAGGAGGTCCAGCGTCGCCGCGTCGATACCTACCTACGCAAGCGGCAGACACGCGCTGCCATTGCTCAGTTGAACATCAAGCGCGCCGGGCAGCCGGCCGGGGAGGGGGTGAATCCATGATGCGCGCAACTCCAGTATCAATGCGCCGAGCCCTCGAGGCTGCGCGAACCTACGCCGAGCACGGAATTCTGTTTGTGCCGATGCCTGTGTTCAACGAAGCCGATCAGTCCGACCTGGTGCGTCAGGTGGATGAGCGCCTAGAGCGAATGGCCGCCATGGCTGAAGCCGAGGAGAAGCACTGATGGACACCAACAAGATGCGCGACATCGTGCGCGAGCAGTTCGAGGCGACCTGGGCCGATGTCATGCGCGGGGATGAGCCGCCGCCAGGCAGAAAGCCTACGCGTAGCCGTATTGACCCAGAAAAATATGCAGGCGATGCGGCGCAGTTTGCATGGCGGTGGTGGCAACGATCCCGCGAGGCCGTGGTTATCGACCTGACGCCGGCAATGATCCCTGGAGGCGGATACCTCGAAGATCAGAATGCCATTGCGGCCATCGAGGCCCAAGGCCTGCGGGTGGCGCCATGAGCAAGAGACAGCCCATGCAGCCGGTCGTGGCGGCAGCCGACGGCGTGATCCGCTTCAAGCAGAACCAGATCATCCGAGACATGCTCGATCTTTGCGAGAAGCATGGTTTAGGCCTGAGTGAAATTGCAGCGCGCGATTACGAAAAAGATGACAGGTCCCAGCTCATGCAGCTGATCGGGTACAGCGTCAGCGGCTACGGCAATCTGGACTGTTCACGTGCTAAGCACGTGATGCGCGCTGACGAGAAGGCTGAATCGTTGGCGAGCGAGGTGGCGTCATGACCGAGAAGATCAGCGTGAACAGCCAGGCCAAGCTGTCGGAGGCGATCACCATGATCACCCGGATGTACCGTGACAAGAAGTTCGTCGTGGTCAGCATGCGCCCAGGTAAGGACCGGACCCTGGATCAGAACGCCCTGTGGTTCGCGATGTACGAACGCATCGCCAAGAGCACCGAGATGGGTGACATCGAGGACGTGCGCCGCTACTGCAAGCTGCACCTGGGCGTGCCGATCATGCGCGCTGGCTGCGCCGAGTTCCGCACCGGCTGGGCTGAGTCGTTCATCCACCTGGATTACGACGTGAAGCTGCGCCTTATGGGGCCGTGCGCCATGTTCGGGCCGGATGGCTTCCCGGTCACGCGGTTGTTCGACCGGGCCCAGGGTTGTCAGTACACCGACCGGATTGTGGAAGAGTTCGCGCCACGCGGCGTGCACTTCGCTGACCTGCTCGGGGAGGCTGCGGCATGACAGTGGCCAAGGAGATCAAACCGAAAAAGTGCAAGGCACCAGGTTGCGGCCAGCGCTTCAAGCCGTCCATGACCACGCAGAAGGTGTGCAGCATCACCTGTGCGCTGGCCGTGTCGAAGGATTCGAAGGTGCAGAAGGTCGCGGCCAGGGCCATCACCAAGCAGGCCCGCCAGGAGCTCCAGGCGCGCCGTGAGAAGCTGAAGACGAAGGGTGACCACCTGCGGGAGGCCCAACAGGCGTTCAACGCGTATATCCGCGAGCGGGACCGTTTGGCGGGGTATCGCTGCATCTCCAGCGGGCGACCGCTCGACTGGAACGGCAACGCGGTCGACGCTGGCCACTATCGCAGCACAGGTGCCGCGCCACACCTCCGCTTCGACGAGAACAATTGCCACGCCCAAAGTAAGCACGACAACCGATACCTGTCCGGGAACGTGGCGGACTACCGGATCGGACTCATCAAGCGCATCGGCCTGGAAGCTGTAGAGACCCTGGAAAGGGACCAATCAGCTCGCCGCTACACCATCGAAGACCTGCAGGCCATCAAGGCCCTGTACAGGCAGAAACTCAAAGATCTGAGGAGTGCGGCGGCATGACCTGGACTATTGCAGATACCGCGGGCGCGCTGCTGATGCTCATGGCCATCGCTTCCGCCTGGTGCGTAGTGCGCGCCAAAAGTATCGAGACACGCCGCAAGAAGGAGAACGGCCCATGCAACTGAACAGCGCGCGTCAGGCCTGGCACGACTGCCTATACACGGCCTGGGACAGCCAAGGCTCATTCATCGAGCAGCTCGGGCTGCTGGGCGCCATGGTCCAGACCACAGAACGACAGCGCCACGCCGGCCATGCCGCCCACCAGGTCGTCGCCGGGCAAGTGCAGTCGGCGATAGGCAAACTTACTGCGCACGTGAGGTCTTTCGGCAACTTCATGTACTCCCCGCGGCTCGACGTAGACACTAAGGAGACCGCCGAGGAATCGGTTTTCGTCATGGTGATGCAGCGCTCTCCGCGCATGACTGCCGCCAAGCGCGAAAAGCTCGAGTATGTGGTGAAGGGGGTCATGGCCCGGTACCGATACATGCATCAGGGCGGACAGTCGGCCAATGAAGACCCGCTGGCTTCACCGGAGGGGTTCAGGGCCTGGCTGGATGCCCACTACGGGGTTCGGCTTGAATCCTCGAACTGGGATCGTGACTGGGGTGGATTCGTCGGCCAAGCCTTCGAGTGCTGTGAGGATCTGGACAAGCAGGCATTGAGCCCAGTAGCTGCCGTGATCTACGAAATGCGCAGGGCCGCTTGAGGCCCTATTGCGTTCCCGTGCGGCTGGTGGCATGATTTCACCACTGTTAGAGTTTTGCCTTCGGCAAGCTCATCTAGAAACCGGCCCAAGTGCCGGTTTTTTTGTGGCCGCAGAAAAGCAAAAGCCCCGAACTAGTCGGGGTTTTGTCATTTGTGTGGCGAGAAAAAGAGAGGGCGACTCCAGAGGGTGCTGTAACACCCAAGGGAGACGCTAGATCGCAGATCATGCCTGCAAGCCAGCCAAGGCCCTCGCTGCTCGCGCGAGCGGGGCGGAGCCTAGCAGAAAAACTTAAGGCTTTGCAGATGCTTAGAGATATTCGTTGCGGAAAATGCAATCGACTGCTCGCCCGGGCGGGCGGGATCTACCAACTTCAAATCAAATGCGCCCGGTGTGGGGCTCTGAATCAAGTGAGGATCGAAGCCCAAGATCAGTTGCCTTCAGCTACGGAGTTGACGTTGGCGCAGAACTAAGTGCGGCGAGAGCCCAGCCGAACCCAGAAAGCCTTGAGCTTCAAGTTTGTCGCCTACGAGCGATAAGAGAGCGGCGTGGATCGCCTTTCTTATTGTCATCAAGGAAATGTGCTATGGAAGTTGTTACTGCATCTATCAAGAGTGAAGATGAAAATATCACTGGGGCATCTTTTAGTTGCGTCGGTGGTGCTGGTGGTGTGGAAGTCGGAGTAGGTGCTCAGCAACTGAGTTTTGATGTGTTTGGTGCTAATGGTTTTCCGAGCTCTGTGATGGGGACGGTTGGACTGGGTAAAGGTACCGCCAACGTAAACTTGATGGTTGATTCTCAGATTTCAGTCATCTTTACTGTTGCTGAGTATTTGAATCCTCCTGACCCTTCGAAAGATAACGTCTCAGTCTCTGTTGTTGTGTTGTATAGTGGTGAGGCGATGTTTACCAAGACCTATATGTTAAAGGTCCCTGATGCAGATGGTTATATGGTTGACACTTCGGAGAGCGGCGCTTATGTGGGTGGAGGTTTTTCGATCAGCATGCCTAATCGCATGGGTGCTCCATATTTGGTGACATTCCAGCGCACAGATGCACATACAGTGAAAGCTCATGCAATTGTGTCCTTTTCTGGGGACGGCAACACGCTCGTCAGTGCCACAGTTGAGGTCAAAGTTCCTTTGCAAGATAAATCCGAAGGCTTCACCCATCGGGAGCGAGAGGCGATTGAAGCTTCTCTGCGCGAGCAAGAAGGTGAGGAAAACTTCCTGTATAAAGACAGCAAGGGGAACGTAACGATTGGAGTTGGCTTCAAAATCTCAAGCGAAGATGAGGCTGTTGCTTTGCCGCTTCTTGGTTTCAATAGTATTCCAGCCACGGATGAGCAAAAGCGACAGGAGTGGCGAAATATCAATTCGCTTGCTGGTAGGCATGTAGCGGGTTGGTATGAGGAGTATTCAAGCTTGTATTTGCCTCGTGACTATATCGATGCTCGGCTAGAATCTACTGTAGATGAAAGTTTCCGGCAATTACGTGCACTTTTCGATGATGTCGGTAGCTATCCATCGGCTGCGCGCGTAGCCCTTCAAGACATGATTTATAATGTTGGTTACGGCACATTGCGGGACGTATTTGTCAGCTTTAGTGCCGCGGTTCGGCGTCGTGATTGGGCGACGGCGGCTGAAGAGTCACATCGTCTCGATATTAGCGAAGAGCGCAATGATGCTGTTCGCGACCTATTCCTAAGTGCAGCAGGGGATGGGGAGTTCTGACCTAGATTTGGTAGTTCTAGAGATGCATAGCCGTGCCTCTTGATGGTTATGCATCTGAACGGTGTGCTTGAGGGGTGGTGTAGTAAAAGCTGGCTGGGTGATTGCTTGTTTTGATGGCTTAATAGGTGACTGACTGTCGAGTGCTCGAAAGTCTCTGGGGTAAGTGAAAAATTGGTGCTGATCAGGATTCCTAAGCAGTAACTAAAAAGCGATTTATACTCAAGGCCTACCGCTTGGCGGCCCCCGGCTGGGCGGCACGGGTACTGTATGGCTAGGTAGTTTTCTTTGGCTGCTCAGGTTCTTTTTGAAGGATACAGCGGACCGCGCCTTGGACATCGTCGATATTGGTACGGTCCGCCGCTTGAACGAACTTCTCGACTAAGAACAGTATGCGCGCAACTTAGGTGATCGGAGTGCCGATCAGTTCGCCAAAGAGCGGAACGAGCTGCAGCAACCGTAGGGCGTCTAGAGAGTAAGCTCGGAGCCCTGAGCGGGCAGCTTGACCAGCTATCCAGGCAAGTGACCGCTCAGAGCGAGGAGATCCCGCCCGCCTGCACGGAAAGCTGGGGGTACTTCCTGATAGACGAATCCGTAGTTGTAGTTCATCGCCAGCCAAAGGTGACGATGGGCTGAACTCTGGGTCATCTCTCTGGTGTTGATCGCCGGCGGTACAGTAGCTGTGGGCAATCTGGCTATTGGACCATAATCAAGGCCCAAACTAATCAGGTGAAGCAGATTCGGTATGCCTGAGGCGCCGCGATGGCCGTGCGGGATAAGCGCCTAGAGTGCTGAACTGGAGGGTGGAGAGCGCCGCGACTAAAGCGGGGTAGGCCAGCGATCACCCTCCTCAAGTAGGCGGCAGCGCAGATGAAGCTATCAAACGAGTCGTAACTTGTTTTTTTGAAGCGCTTCTGGTGAGCGAAAAGGTTTCTGAGTTGTTATGTGCTGCGTACTAATATAAGGACGGTTCGAAGCGGAGGTTGTGCGCGGCTGGCATTTGCGGCACCATACCGTCGGCTACTAACCAGCTCAAGGAATGAGATGCATGAAAGGTGCGTTCAAGGCAGTCTGCGTAGCGGCGTTATTGGTGACGGGAGTGGCCGGTGCCGATGTAGGTCGGGAGGAAAAGCTTGCTGAGGCAGTGCGCCAGTTCGCGGTGCAGCTAGAGGGGGAATGGCAGCAGTGCTTGAAAAATCCAACAACGCGGACAACAAACGATAGCGAGCATTGTGCACTAGCGATGCTGCAAGCTGCTAATGATGCCGTGAAACATAAGTATCAAGAGAAGCTCGCTCGCACTCAGCAGGATGCCGAACAGAAATTGCTTCCGAAAGATGTCCCGGCCATTTTGACGAAGGCGCAGGAAGCTTGGGAGCAGTATGTAAAGACGGATTGCGCTGCCGTAGGTGCTCTGGTAACGGGGACTGCGAGCACGACCTACCAGCTTGTGTGCGAGTACAAACATCAGATTCAGCGCCTACATGCCCTTGACGAGTGGTGATGAGATCTGTGCCTGTGAGCACTATAAGATCCGCTGGAAAGCAACAAGCGTTCGTTGTGCTGCATCGGCGTGAGTCTGTGCATGATCTGGCTGATCAACTTGGGCTGTTTGTCTTCGGGCCGGTGACCGTCGACCTGCAGCTACTCGCCATCATCCGCCTGGTGGAGCAGACAGTGATTGATATGCGGCTAGAGCAGTAACTGCGTCCGGCTACCGGTGTATGGATTGGGTCCAAAGCGAGATCCTCGCTGACACCGGTAGCATTTAACCTGAGCATGCCCATCTGATCGACGCCAACATCAGCGTGCTGCGGGCGTCGAGCGGATTAGCCAGGTAGGGGCGCGTTGTTCTCGGCCAGGCCGAGCAGCTGATGTTCCGCGCTGGTGGGTGGCGCGAGCCTGGACCGGCGAGACCGGTGCATCAGGGTGCCAGCGCTGGAATGGTCTTCGGCGGACAGGTGGGGAAAGACCCACGCATATTCAGGCCGGCTCGACAGACACCACCAGGCGTTTGCCGAGCGCGGCCAGGGCGATCTCGACTTGCTCGATCTTCGAGCTGTGTTCGAAGTCGAGAAGGCGATCCACCTTGCTCTGTACGGCGCCCAGCGTCCTGCACAGATCGGCCTTGCGCATACCCTTTTCCCGCATTGCGTTCCACAGCGCGATCTTCGCGTTCACGAGAGCGGAAAGCCGGATAACGTGCTGACCCTCCTTGGCTGGAGAAGCAGGCGGAATAGGGCGCAGCTGATCGACATAGATCGACAGCGCCACCTCAAGACCTTCAGCAGCCAAGCGCAACAGCTCTTCGAGCGTATCGCCCGCGCTGTGCGCTTCTGGGATGTCGTCACACGATGACCAGAAAGACCCGGCCTCCTGGGTTACGTTGATTGCATAGTCGTACATGGCATTACCTCAGGGCAGATGTTTTTCGAGCTCAAAGGGTAGAGCCTCAATCCTTGAGGCCCAGTTGTTTGATGATTGCTCTTCTAGTCCCTTCGGCCATCTCCTTGGCCCCGTGGTCTGGAAGGGTTGTCTGTTTGCCGTTGAAGTAGAGTTTGAAGTGGCTTCCCTTTGCCGTATTCGAAATCTCTACCCCTCTTGCCAACAGCCACCGCTTGAACTCGTTACATTTCATCTGCCCTCCGTTGTGTGGTTGATGAGTTCAGTATACACCATAAATGATATTACGCAACTCATTTATGAGTTATTTGGGATTTATAGGAAACCAACATGGCCGAACCAACAAGCGCCGCCGCGAGCGTAGTGCTCGGCAAGTACGGGGTGGTGATGGCTGCATTCATCGGCTCGATCCTCTCCCTGGGTTTCCTGAAGGATCTGACCCGATTCCAGGCCGCGACTGCCGTTGCCACTGGATTCGGATTCTCGGTCTATCTGACCCAGCCCGTTACCGCCTGGCTCGCCCCGAAGCTTGATCTAGCGGTCACCGATGATCTGCTGTGTGGAGTAGCGTTCGTGCTTGGCCTCACCGCAATGAACATCATCCCCGCGCTCAAAGCTGCCATGGGGTCGTTCGTCACGGCGCGAGGTGCCTGATATGGACAACATCCTGGTTTCAGCGATGACGGCCCTGGACGTGTTCCTGTGCGTCATGGTCGTGCTCGCTGCATGCGACTACCTACGCAAGGTCCGCCCGGTGGATCAGCCACTGCTGAGTGTCGCCTTCTACCTGGTGGCCATTGGCGGGTTCGGTGCATTCGTCACCGCTCTGCAGGGTCACTGGGTTAACCCGTTCGGCGTGATGCTTCACGCTGGGGTGGTGGCCTATGCCTGGGCAAGGCGCGGGCACGTCTTCAGCTGATCCGCGCCACAAAACAGAAGTGCGCGGTTTCGTGGCGCGTATTTACTTTTTGCGGCACCATGCAGCTCCTGAATAGCCATCTCAAGGAGTGAGGAACGTGAAAGGTATGTTTAATGCGATCTGCATGGGATCGTTGCTCGTGATGGGGGCTGCCCGTGCTGATGTTGGCCGTGAGGAAAAACTGGATGATGCGGTCCGTCAGTTCGCAGCAAAGGTGGAGGCCGTATGGCAGGAATGCTTGCGCAGACCAGACGTGCATACTACGAACGAAAGCGACATGTGCCTGTTTACGATGGTGAGCGCCAGTAACGACGCAGTGGAAAAAAAGTATCAGGCTAAACTGGTAAAAGCTCGAGATATGGCTGAGCATCCCAATGGCATTGCAACGTTCGAGACGGTTCCGGGACTCCTTGAGGAGTCTCAGGCACAATGGAAGAAATACGTTAAAACTGATTGCGACGGCATAGGCGCAGAGAGTGCAGACGGGACCGCCCGTGGCACGGTTGCTCTTCTATGCGAGTACAGTCACGCGCTGCAGCGCTTGAGAGCTCTGGATAAGTGGTACTGATGCCTGGGCTTCTATCCTTCAATCGTCAGCCGATAGTGGTCCGTTTCTAGTAGGAGCAGGTATGAGCAACGTTACACGCTTGCATCATGCCTTGCCGCTCTCGGCAGATGTGGCTGCCGCCACCAATGCGCTTGACACAGCGGTGGCAAAGGCAGTGGATGAGGCCAAGGCCGCCGGCCTGCCTCAGGGGCTGCTCGTCGCCATCCTGCACGGGCATGCACATGCCGAGACGCACAGGATGGTCGCCAGGTAAAAAAGGTTACGAGATTATTGCGCTAGTGCTTGCCAGGAGTCGATAGCGTGCGAAGGGCGTACCGTCGATATCAACGTCTCCGTCGTGAACAAAACCTAGGCGAAGTACACCTTTGATACGAGTTCTGGTTGGTGGGAGCAGTATGGTAATCGAGTCCAGGCCCAACTCTTGGAAAGCGCGCCGCACTATTTCATCGAAAATTACTCTACCCAGCCCCCAGTAATCCGGGTGAAGCACTAAAGCAAGATCAGCGTCACCGTCTTCATGCTGCAGGCCACCCCAGCCGGCGAATTCATCTTCCACGAAAAAAGCCCAGGGACCGTATCCATTAAGAGCCCATTGGGCCTCTTTTTGAGCGACCCATGCCTTGCACTTGCTTTCGTCAAAGTCGGGACGCCCCAAGGGCATTTGGCGTAAGACATCTGGGTTATTGTTGAGCGCGATGATGTCCTCGGTGGAAACGTCGCTGAGATGCCTGAAATGAAGCTGCATGATTGGCCTTTCGGGTGAGCTGATCTCAACCAATACCTTCAACGCGCCACCATTTCAAGGTGCAGGTGATCTATGAGCAGACCAATGCCGCCGGCTGACCTGCTCGAATCACTGTGGCTAACCCTACGCCCGGCTACCGGTGTTTGGGATTGGATACAGAGCGAGATCCTCGCCGACATCGGCAGCATCCACAACCCAGATCACGCCCACCTGATAGACGCCAACATCGGCGTCCTGTGGGCGTCGAGCGGATTCGGTAAGCAGGGGCGGGTGGTGCTTGGCCAGGCCGAGCAGTTGATGTTCCGAGCTGGCGGATGGCAGAAGGCTCGCCAAGAGCAGCAAATGCGTGACTGGTTCGGCGAAGAGCCCCAGTTCCTCATCACCCTGGCGGGTGACTACTGCGCCCAGTGCACCGAGGCCGAGTTCTGCGCCCTGGTCGAGCACGAGCTCTATCACATCGGCCACAAGCTCGATAAGTACGGTGCCCCGGCATTCGGCGATGACGGCATGCCCAAGCTTGAGATGCGTGGACATGACGTCGAGGAGTTCGTCGGAGTGGTCCGCCGGTATGGTCCGAGCCACGACGTACAGCAGCTGATCGACGCTGCAAGCCGGCCGCCTGAGGTGGCCAAGATCAACATTGCGAGGGCCTGTGGAACCTGCCTGCTTAAGTCGGCTTGATGTTTGACAGGCAATTGACGGAATCCAATTTATGGCAGCCCTGAGCAACGAGGTGAAGGCCTTCATCGTTCAGGCGTTGGCCTGCTTCGATACACCGTCTCAGGTGGCCGAGGCCGTCAACAAAGAATTCGGCATTGAGATCAGTCGCCAGACGGCGGAAAGCCATGACCCAACCAAGCGGCAGGGGCGCAACCTGGCAAAGCGCTGGGTGACCCTCTTCGAAGACACTCGAGCGCGATTCCGCGAAGAGACAGCCGAGATACCCATAGCGAACCGGGCCTATCGGCTCCGTACGCTGGGCAGGCTGGCCGAAAAGGTCGAAGGGATGCGCAACTACGGGCTGACCCTCCAAATCCTTGAGCAGGCCGCCAAGGAAGTCGGCGACGTGTACGTGAATCGCCAGACCAAGAACGAAAATCCCCACGACAACGTGCCGCCAACCCGTGTGCAGGTCGACGTGGTGGACGCGAGGAAGCCTGATGCCGTCGTTGAACGTTCCACAGGCTAACTTCCTGCGGATGGAGAACAAGTTCCGTGGCTTCGTGGCCGGGTTCGGCTCAGGCAAGACCTGGGTAGGTTGCGCGGCACTGTGCAAGCACGTGTGGGAATGGCCCCGGATCGACTCCGGCTACTTCGCCCCGACGTACCCGCAGATCCGCGACATCTTCTTCCCGACGATCGAGGAAGTGGCCTTCGATTGGGGCCTGAAGGTCAAGACGAAGGAGAGCGACAAGGAGGTCGAATTCTACAGCGGCGGCCAGTACCGCAGCACGACCATCTGCCGATCGATGGAGAAGCCGCAGACCATCGTCGGCTTCAAGATCGGGCACGCCCTGGTCGATGAGCTCGATGTTCTGCCCGCGCTGAAGGCTGAGCACGCCTGGCGCAAGATCATTGCCCGGATGCGCTACAACGTGCCCGGGTTGAAGAACGGCGTGGACGTGACCACGACCCCTGAGGGGTTCAAGTTCGTCTATCAGCAGTTCGTGAAGCAACTGCGCGAGAAGCCAGCGCTGCAGGGCATGTATGGCCTGGTGCAGGCCAGTACGTTCGACAACGAGCTGAACCTGCCCCCGGACTACATCCCGTCGCTGATGGAATCGTACCCGGCCCAGTTGATCCTGGCGTACCTGAATGGCCAGTTCGTCAACCTGAACGCCGGCTCGATCTACCACGCCTACGACCGCAAGCTGAACTCCTGCTTCGACACGGTCGAGGCGGGCGAGCCGCTTTTCATCGGCATGGACTTCAACGTCGGCAAGATGGCGGCTATCACGCACGTAAAGCGGCCAGACGGCAAGCCGAGGGCGGTGGATGAGCTGATCGATGGCTTCGATACCCCGGACATGATCCGGCGCATCAAGGAGCGCTACTGGCGGCACAACGGCAGAGATTACGAGAAGACCTGCGAGATCAGGATCTATCCCGACGCCTCTGGCGGGTCGCGCAAGTCGGTTAATGCCAGCGAGACGGACATCGCTATCCTGCGCCAGGCAGGCTTTTCCGTGATCGCGCCAGACGCCAACCCGCCAGTGAAAGACCGTATCAACGCCATGAACGCGATGTTCTGCAATGCGAATGGCGAACGCCGCTACCTGATCAACCCGCTGCGATGCCCGACCTATGCAGACGGCCTGGAGCAGCAGGTGTGGGCGCCCAATGGCGAGCCTGACAAGAAATCCGGCGTGGACCACGCGAACGACGCGGGGGGCTACTTCATCCACCACGACTACCCGATCAGCAGGCCGGTCACTCACGTTCCAATCTCGTTCACTTTCTGAGGCCATCCATGCCTAATTTCCACCCCCGGGCAGAGTACTCGGAGGCCTTGCCCGGCTGGCAGCTGGTCAAGCGCTGCGTGGCTGGCGCCCGCGAGGTGCGCAAGCACGATATCTACCTGCCGATGCCGGACCCGGAGAACAAATCTCCCGAGAACCTGGCGCGGTACAAACAGTACAAGAAGCGGGCGATGTTCCTGAACATCACCGGGCGCACGCGCACCGGCCTGCTGGGTGCGGTGTTTCGCAAGACTGCAGAGCTGGAGTTGCCCGCCGGGGTCGAGTACCTCAAGGAGAACGCCAGCGGTGACGGCACCAGCCTGGAGCAGCTGTCCAAGGACGCCGTGGGTGAATGCCTGGACGCTGGCCGGGGCGGGTTCCTCGTTGACTTCCCTGCGGTTGAGGGCGTGTCCTCAATGGCTGACATGCAGGGCCGCAGCGCGCTGATTCACCACTACGGCGCCGAGTCGATCATCGACTGGGACGAGCAGGTGGTCGATGGCGTGAAACGCCTGGTCTATGTCTGCCTGTTGGAGTGCGTGTCCGTGTTCAGCCCGGACAGCCTGGAGCGCACAACGAGCACCCAATATCGCGTGCTGCTGCTGGTTGATGGCCGCTACGTCCAGCGCGTCTACGCCGAAGACGGCAACAGCTACAGCGAGGTCGCGCCGCTCGACAAGAATGGCCGCCCCTTCGATCACATCCTGTTCAGCTTCTACGGCGCCCAGAACAACGACGCCAGCGTCGACAAGTCGCCTTTGGAAGACCTGGCTGACGTCAACATCCTGCACTACGGCAACAGCGCCACGGTGGAGGAGAGCGGCTTCATCAGCAGCCAGCCGACGCTGTTCATCACGACCGACATCACCGCCGACGAGTTCGCCAAGGTGAACCCGAACGGCATGCACATCGGCTCGACGCGGGGTTACAACCTGGGTAAGTCCGGTGATGCAAAGCTTGTCCAGGCAACCGAAAGCCAACTGGCCCGCACGCTGATGAAGGACAAGGAAGAACAGATGCTGATGATCGGCGCGCGCATCGTCCAGAAGGCGGGTGGCGCCGAGACTGCTGAGGCCGTGCGCATCCGCTACAGCTCGGACAACAGTGTCCTGGGCACCATTGCTGGCAACGTGTCCGAGGCCCTGAAGCGGGCCATCCTCGACGCCGAGCGCTTCATGCTGGGTGAGCCGGACGAGGCCGGTACCGTCTTCTGGCTCAACCAATCGTTCTTCGACGAGACGATGACTGCCCAGGACATCTTGGCGCAGATCCAGCTTTGGCAGCAGGGCTTCATCGCCAAGAAGGATGTGCGGGTCAACCTGCGCCAGGGCGGCGTGCTTGAAGCAGACCGCACTGACGAGCTGATCGACGAGGACTTGGCCCAGCAACCGCCGGTGATCGGCAACGACACCGGAGAGGGCGGCGATGAGCAGTGACGGCTACCTGTCCGACGCGGCGACTCGCCACCAGGTGCACGTGCAGCGCTATGCCGGGGGAAGCCTCAAGCGCCTGGCCAAGTTCATCACCAAGGCCATCAGCACCGCCAAATCGCGCGTATCAGAAGGATTGAGCCGGTACGGCACCCAGCGGTACGAGAAGCAGATCAAAGAGCTACAGGGCGAGCTAGCGGGCGTATACGGCGATATGAAACAGCAGGCCGTGCTCGACCTGACCGAATTCGGCGGCTACGAGGCCGAGTTCAACATGACCCTGCTGGGCAAGGTCGTGAATGCGGTCGTCCAGCTGAACAGGCCGAGCATCGAGCAGGTCGCCGCGGCTGCACTGGCTAATCCACTCGACCTGGAGGTCGGCAAAGGCCGCCAGCGCATCAGCATCAACGGCGCGCTCGACCAATACGGCACCAAGAAGAGCGCTGAGATCATCAGCGAGATCCGCATGGGTTCCGCGCTGGGCGAGACGTCCGGACAGATCAGTCGCCGCTTGACCTCATTGGGCGTCCAGCAACGCGATCAGGCGCAGGCCCTCGTCAACACCATGACCAACCACATCGCCACCACGGCGCGCGTGGAAGTGCTCAAGGACAACGACGATATCCTCAAAGGGATGCGCCGGATCGCCACCCTGGATAGCCGCACAACGCTGTTCTGCATGAGCATCGACCAGACGATCATTCCGCTGGGTGGGCCTAAGCCGCCGTATCACTGGCGGTGCCGGACCACGCTCATCCCGGTGCTGAAAGACGAGTTCGCCCGCGAAATCCCCGGCTCCACCAGGCCGGCTATTGGCCCGAATGGCGTCGAGCAGGTGAGCAGCAAGACCAGCTACGGCGAATGGCTGGCGCGGCAGCCTCCATCGTTCCAAAAGGACGTGCTCGGCCCGGCCCGCTATGAGTTGTTTAGCAAGGGCGAGCTGACGCTGGACAAGTTCGTAGACGACAACGGAAAGACGCTCACCCTACAGCAGCTGCGGCAACGCGAAGCGGTTACCTTCAGGCAACCGACCGGCGAGTTCACTGTGTATGACATTGGTTATCCCATCAGAAAACCGGATGTCTCCACGCCTGCGCGGCGTGCCGCAGTCGAGATCGAAAATCGGATTCGTGGGGACGCACTGGAAACGGGGGCGTTCATTGGTGACGACGGCTCGATCCTGCTTCAGCGCCAGGGCCAGCCTGATCGTGTTGGCTTCCCAGAGAGCGAGTTTGGCAAGCTGAGGGGGACGACATTCACGCACAATCACCCGGGCAATAGCCCGTTCTCGATTGAGGATGTTGAGCTGGCATCCTACATTGGTCTTCATGAGCTGCGAGCTGTTGGCCCAACCCTGCGCTATACCATGGTTGCTGAAAAGGGATGGCCAAGTGGCGAGGTCGTCGACAAGCTGTCAGACCAGGTCGAGCAAGAAGCCATCAAACGTGTGTATGATTTGGTCAATCGAGGCGAGCTTGAACGCGAGCACACTCAGTCAGAAGCTGAACACCAGTTCTGGAGTATTCTGAGCGGTAGGGTGGGTTTGAAATACAGTCGGGAGCGATCATGACGACCAACGAAAAAAGCGCGAAGGAGTTGATTCAAGAGGCTCGGCGTGAGCATCAGGCAAATCTTGCCCAAGGCGTTGGCGTTTTTGACGGCGGAAAAGCCTGGAAAGAATTCAGCAAGAAAATGGCAGATGCAGTACTGCAAAAGCTCGAAGACGACTTCGACAAACCCTGAGCTGCAGACATCAACGAAAGCCCTGGCATCCGCCGGGGCTTTTTCGTTATGAGCTGCCGCGCCACAAAACGCTGCCTCGTTGAACGTGGCGCGCAATTCCAAGGCCTCGCCCAGTGCGGGGCTTTTTTATGCCCGCAGGCAGGGCCTGCACCAAGTCTCTGGGAGACAGCAATGACCTTGAAATTCCAACTGGACAGCCTCGAAGGCGTCGAAGAATCCATCCAGAGCCTGTACGTCGAGAAAGACGGCAAGTTCATCCTTGGCATCGAAGGCTTGCCGCAGCAGGAAGACGTCTCCGGCCTAAAGGCCAAGGTGGACGAGCTGCTCGGCGAGAAGAAGGCGGCCGAGAAGGCGCGCAAAGAGGCTGAGGAAGCCGCTCGTCTTGAGCGCGAAGAGGCGGCCCGGAAGTCGGGCAACGTGGAAGAGCTCGAGAAGTCCTGGTCCGAGAAGTACGCCCGCCGCGAAGCAGAGCTGACCGGCCAGCTCGAAAGTACCAACAGCACCCTGCTGGGCCAGATCCGGGACCTGACGGTGGGCCGCACGGCTACCGAGCTGGCTACCACTCTCGCTGTCCCAGGCACAGCAAAGGCATTGCTCCCCCACATCGAACGCCGGCTGAGCGTCGAGCAGCGCGACGGTAAACCCACCGTTGTCGTGCTGGACGCCGCCGGCAAGCTCTCCGCAGCGACGCTGGATGAGCTGAAAGCAGAATTCACCAACGATCCGGCCTTCGCGCCGCTTATCGCAGGTAGCAAGGCATCTGGCGGCGGGGCCGGCGGTGCTGGAAAAGGCGGCGGGGCCGCACAGAAACGCTCCGAAATGACCTCTGTCCAGAAGCGCGAGTACATCGAAGCGCACGGACAAGAGGCATACCTCAAATTGCCAAAATAGGAAGTAGCAGATGCCTACCACCCTCAACTCGGACATGATCATCTATAACGATCTTGCCCAAACTGCCTATCTGGAGCGCCTGCAAGACGTTCTGGAGGTGTTCAACGCCTCGTCAGGTGGCGCGCTGATTCTGCGCAACGAACTGATCGAGGGCGACCTACGCAAGCGTTCGTTCTACAAGATCGGTGGCACTCTGGGTCACCGTAACGTGAACTCCGACGCCGCTGTAACCGGCATCAAGATCGGTGCTGATGAAGCGGTCGGCGTCAAAACCCCTTGGAAGTACGGTCCATACGAGACCACTGAGGAAGCCTTCAAGCGTCGTGCGCGAAGCCCGGAAGAGTTCTCCATGTTGGTTGGCCAGGACATGGCCGACGCCGCCCTGGACTACTACATCCAAACTGCCTTCGCGTCCCTGGGCGCTGCCATTGGCGCAAACGCCAACATGGTTGCCAGTGGCTCCTTCGCGGTCGACCACAAGAAGGTGCTGACCAAGGGCATGCGCAAGTTCGGCGATCGCTTCAACCGCATCGCTCTCTTCGCCATGGACTCCGCAACCTACTTCGACTTGGTTGATGACGCCATCGATCAGAAGATCTACGAAGAGGCGGGCGTGGTCATCTACGGCGGCTCGCCTGGCACGATGGGCAAACCGGTCCTCGTCTCTGACAAAGTCACCGAAGAGCGAATCTTCGGCCTTCAGGTGGGCGCCGTTTCGGTAACTGAATCCCAGGCCCCTGGCGTGCGCTCTTACCCGGTGAACAACCAGGAAAACTTGGCAATCGGCTATCGCGCGGAAGGCGCTTTCAACGTCGACATCATGGGGTACTCCTGGAAGGACACTGCGGGAGTAAACCCCAATCTCGCAGCCCTCGGCGCGGGCGCGAACTGGCGCAAGCATGCGACCAGCGATAAGGCTACTGCCGGTGTCCTGATCGACCTGTCCGCGCCTTAATCGGCTACTGCAAAGGCGGGCCCGAGGGCCTGCCTTGGAGACAATCCATGGAATTGATTTACACAACCCAGCGTGACGGTTTCGAGCAAGGCCGGACCTATCGCAACCCACGACATTTTGATCAGACCGAACATGGCGTCGAATCGGTTGTGGTGATCGGCCATTGGCCCAAGGTGGTCAATGCATACGAAGCCGCTGGCGCTGATGTGTCAGTAGTTGAGGTACCGAGACGTGTGGCTCTTGTCGAAGGTCCAGATCGTGTCGAGTTCGATAGTTTGGTCGCCGAGCTTGGGTCCATCGGCGTGATCGTCGACTCGTTCGCCGAGCAGAACCTGGAGCGCCCGCAAGGCGAACTTGGCGAAACCGCAGGCCGCTTGTTCCAGGTTCTGGAAGCGGTCAATGCCGGAATCGCCAGCCTGCAGCGCGAACGCGACGGCGAAGTCCAGAAGGTAATCGACCTGGAGCAGGAAAAGGCCGACCTGATTAAGCAGATCGAATCCCTGAAGGCTGCGGCTGCCGATCCTGAGGTCGAGTCGCTGAAGGCTGCACTGGACAAGGCCGGCGTCACCTACCGCGCCAACGCCTCGAAAGAGTCGCTGCAGAAGCAGGTCGCCGAGCTCAACCAGCAGTAACACCGGGGCTGCGGCCCCAATCATTCAAGCGGAGGCCTGATGGCTACCTACACCACCGTGGCCGACGTGGATGCCATCCTCGGGGCTGGCTGGGCGCCTGACGCCGACAAGGAAGAAGCGGTCTTCGAGGCGAATGCCTACCTGACGTCGCTCAACCTGGTCGGCATCGACATGGCCGATATCCCTGACGACGTGAAGCAGGCCGGCGCTAGGCTGTCCAAGTGCGCCTCCCAAGGGAAGCTATACGTGCAGCAGACTGAGGGTTCGCTCGAAGCCAAGACGGTCAAGGCAGACTCGGTGTCGACCAGCAAGAGCTTTGGCTCAATCGACAAGACCAGCACGGCAGCCCAACCGGCCTCCGTGCAGTTGGCTCTGGCTCTGCTCAAGCCTTGGCGCAGCAATCCATTCGCCTTCGCAGTGAAACGGGGGTAACTATGGGGCTGCGCGACGATATCCAGGCCGACCTTGCCGAGGCCTTCGACGATGATCTGGCTGATGCTGTGCGGCTGGTCGCCGGCATTCGCACGGTGAAGGGGGGATACGACCCAGGCTTAGGTGGTGCTGCCCCGGCCTCGACCATTCAATACTCTGGTCGCGGAGTTTTCGGAACCTACTTGGCCAAGGAGATCGACGGGTCACGCATCCAGACTGAGGATGTGAAGCTGCTGGTCCTGCAAAGCGAACTTTTTGAGCAGCAGGCGGGCGTTGTTGGGAAAACTCCGGCAGCTCCCAAGATCGGCGATCAGATCAGTGGTTATCGGGCGCTAAACGTATCTGAGGACCCTGCTAGCGCTACTTGGACAATCCAGCTGAGGAAGTGATATGGCGCGCGGCTCGCATATGGCTCAACGGTACGGGGGGCTTGAAGGTGGTTTTGCCGACAGCATTCGAGCATTTACGGAGCAAGCCCAGCATGCGTTGGACTCTACCTTCAGAGCGATCGTGATCGAGATCGGTAGCAGTGTCATCCTGATGTCCCCGGTAGGTAATCCAGAGCTATGGGCAGCCAACGTGGCCCACCGTGCCAAGGCTAATAAGGCCGCAGAGGACTACGACTTTAAGGTGGCGGTCCGCAATACGCTGATCAACTTGAATCAGGACAACTTCACGAAGGCCGGTAGGCTGCGCAGGGGCGTCAAGTACGCCAAGCCGCTGACCAAGACCGAGCTCGAGCAGAACTTCGCTGTGAACGGGCTGGTGGTCGGGAAGGGTTATGTGGGGGGTCGATTCCGGGGCAATTGGCAGTTCTCCATCGATTCTCCGGCGGCTGAAGAGCTCGACCGCATCGACCCGTCGGGCAGTCAAGCTATTGCCGAGCTCATAGGCCAGGTTCAGGCCCTGACCATCGGTCAGACGGCCTACATCGTGAACAACTTGCCTTATGCCATCCCGCTGGAATACGGGCATTCATCGCAGGCCCCGGCTGGCATGGTCCGGGTAACGCTCGCGAACTTCCAGCGCATTGTTGACGAAGCCACCAGGAACAACCGTGTATGAGCCAAGCAAAGGCACGCCAGGCCATCGAGATCAAGCTGATGGCATGGGCAGCGGCAAGGCCAATCAGGGTAGCGAACTTCGAGCAGGAGTTTGAAGCTCTGCCAGCTGAGACATACCTGCGGGCATTTCAGCTGCCCGGCGCTACTACATGCCGGTACTTGGGCGGGGACGCCTACGAGTACGCCGGCGTCTACCAGGTGAGCATCATCTGCCCGGCGGGCCAGGCGCTGGCGACAGCAGAGTCCCTGGTAGAGGAACTCACCGGGTTGTTCCGCGTCGACTCCCCAGTCAGCCGCGATGGCTTCGAGGGCCTGATCACCGAGCCGGTAGAGCAGGGCCCAACTATCACCGAGTCGGCGACCTACACGGTTCCGGCCAGCTTCACCTACCGCGGTGTCGCGGACCAGTAATACCAGATCACCTTTCAGGCTACAGCTAGGGGGCACCCGAAAGCGCCTTCCCTGGGGCGTTGCTGTGGCCGATCTATTTTCAGGGCTATTGCAGGGGATACATCATGGACAAATTGATTGTCGGCGACATCGAGTTGAGCGTAATTGATCACGGCGGACAGCCTTGCTTAACGCTTGCGGAGATTGCCACCGCGCTCTATGGGAAAGGGGGTGATCAAAGTGATGCACCCTTTGAGCGTGGCATTCGTCAGCTCAATACACTCTATCGGCGTCATGCTGACGAGTTTACGCCAACCATGACCGGCATGATCAAGATGCAAACCCGGGGTGGCGAGCAAGACGTGCGGGTATTCAGTCTCCGTGGTGCTCACTTGCTTGGCATGTTCGCCCGTACAGATCGGGCCAAATCCTTCCGGCGCAAAGTGCTTGATGTGCTGGATGAGCATTCGCGCCAGGGGCAATCGCTCGGCGCCGAAT
>NZ_JANIAG010000079.1:0-24187 GCF_028682155.1 Pseudomonas sp. 39004 | reverse complement strand
TCGAACTGGCTGAGGTTCAATGCCCAGCCAATGCCTAACCCTGAAGCGTGGCCATGTCGATCACGAAGCGATACTTCACATCGCCGGCAATCATCCGCTCGTAAGCCTGGTTGATATTGCGGATATCGAGCATTTCGATGTCGCAACGGATGTCGTGCTCGGCACAGAAATCCAGCACTTCCTGGGTCTCGGCGATACCGCCGATCAACGACCCGGCCAGTACCCGGCGCTTGAGCACCAGATTTGCCGCGTGCACCGCCGGGTCGATCGGTTCGATCAGGCCGACCAGAATGTGCACGCCATCGAACTTGAGGGTTTCCAGGTACGGGTTGAGGTCGTGCTGCACCGGGATGGTGTCGAGCAGGAAGTCAAAATGGCCGGCCGCAGCACGCATCTGCTCGTCATCGGTGGACACGATCACATGGTCGGCACCCTGGCGGCGGGCTTCTTCGGCCTTGGCCTGGGAGCGGGTGAACAAGGTCACTTCCGCGCCCAGGGCCTTGGCCAGCTTGATGCCCATGTGGCCGAGGCCGCCCATGCCCAGGATGCCGACCTTGTGGCCCGGCCCTACACCGTGGTGCTTGAGCGGCGAATAGGTGGTGATGCCGGCGCACAGGATAGGCGCGGCGCTGGGCAGGTCCATGCCGGCGGGGATACGCACCACAAAGTGCTCGCTGACCACGATGCTGCTGGAGTAGCCGCCCATGGTGTTGCTGCCATCGACCCGGTCCGGGGTGGCATAGGTCATGGTCGGGCCTTCCAGGCAGTATTGCTCCAGGTCCTTGGCGCATGCCTCGCAGTGGCGGCACGAGTCGACCATGCAGCCGACGCCTACCAGGTCGCCAACCTTGTGTGCAGACACCTTGTCGCCCACGGCGGTGACGCGGCCGATGATCTCGTGGCCCGGCATCAGCGGGTACACGGCGATGCCCCACTCGTTGCGTGCCTGGTGGATGTCGGAGTGGCACACGCCGCAATACAGGATGTCGATGGCGACGTCGTCCGGGCGCGGGCTGCGGCGTTCGAAGGTCATGGGGGCCAGTGGGCTGGTCGGGGTTTGGGCGGCATAACCGATGGCGGTGTACATGCGGGACCTCGCAGAGAAGTGAAACGATTCAGGCGGCGCATTCTGCGCGTCATGCTCCGCCTCGCCCACCGCAGATTCTCCGGCATCCATGCCCGATTCTCCGGAGTTGCCTGCCAGCATCTGACGCTAGACCGTCAATCTGCGATGATGCAACTGTCTGATTCTCTGCCCAGGTTAACCATGCAGCTCACCCGCCACGTCGACGCCAACGCCCCCCTTTGCGCGCTGATCCGCCGCCTCGCCACGCGTCCGGGCTTCGTCCCCACACATCTGCCCCAGGTTCAGGTGCTGAGCTGGGACCACTATGTGGCCAGCAGCCCGCAGATCTACGAGCCGAGCCTGATGATCCTGGCCCAGGGCAGCAAACTCGCGCGCCTGGGGCCACGCACCCTGGAGTACGGCGCCGGCCACTACCTGGTCCAGGCGCTGTCGGTGCCGTTCATGTGTGAAACCTTTGCCACCGGTGATGCGCCTCTGCTTGGCGTGGCGGTGGACATTGACCGTGGCGTGCTCGGTGAACTGGTGCAAAGCATGGACCTGGCCCCGGATGCCGCCGTACAGGCGCAGACCCCGCAATCGATGACGTCGGCGGCCCTGGATGCGCCCATGCGCGACAGTGTCGAGCGGCTGCTGCAGTGCCTGCAGGACCCGCTGGATGCCAAGGTGCTCGGCCCGGCACGGGTGCGCGAAGTGCTGTATACCGCGCTGCGCGGCCCGCAGGCCGGGGTGCTGCGGGCACTGGTCGAGCAGCAGGGGCATTTCGCCCGCATCGGCGCCGCCCTCGCCCACCTGCGCGAACACTACACCGAGCCACTGAGTGTCGAGGCACTGGCTGCGCGTGCCAACATGAGCGTGTCGACCTTCCACGAACACTTCAAGCGCTGCACCGACATGGCGCCGATGCAGTACCTCAAGCGCCTGCGGCTGCTCAAGGCGCAGCAGATGCTGATTGGTGAGGGCCTTGGCGTGGCGCAGGCGGCGCACCGGGTGGGGTACCAGAGCACCTCGCAGTTCAGCCGCGAGTACAAGCGCCAGTTTGACCGCAGCCCTGGGGATGAGACGGCTTATCAGAGCTTGCCGGTTTGATTGGTGGACTAGGGTGGGTGTGAGGCTTTCAGGTGCATGGCTGGGGCTATGTGGTGTACCTGCAATCGAGCGCCGCCACCAAACCCCAGCCGTACACCCGAAGACCCACGCCCCCATTGCTACCCACCAGACTCCCCAGTTACCATTGAGAACGATTCACACTCACAACTGGATGCCAGGCGTTGGACAGCACCTCGACCCGCAAGCTGGGCTTCTTCTTCAGCGACCATCACCGCTGGCTGCTCCAACACATCTTCAAACGCCTGCGCAATCGCGCCGACGCCGAAGACACTGCGGCCGAAGCGTTCTGCCAGATGCTCGGCGCGCGTGTCGACCCGGACAGCATCCAGCAGCCGCGCGCCTACCTCTCGACCATCGCCCGGCGGCTGATCTTCGACCGGCATCGCCGCCGCCAACTCGAAGAGGCCTACCTCGAACGCTTGGCACTGCTGCCAGAGCCAGTCGCCCCTTCGGCCGAAGAGCAACTGCTGCTGATCGAGGCACTGGTGGCCATCGATAAGGTGCTGGACGGTCTGCCCGCCGTGGTCAAGGCCACCTTCCTGTTCAGCCAGCTCGACGGCATGAGCTATGTCGACATCGCCGCCCGGCTGCAGATCAGTGAACGCACCGTCAGCCGCTACATGAAGCAGGCCCTGCGCCAGTGCTACCTGTGCGAGGTGCAAGCATGAGCGCAGCCGGCCTGGACCCGATAAGCGAGCAGGCCATCGACTGGATGGTCGCGCTGAAGGCCGGCACGCCAGACGAGGCATTGCTGCAACGCCTGGCCCACTGGTTGCGCCAGGACCCCGCGCACCAACGTGCCTGGGACCGCTTGCAACAGCGCGTCGGCAGCCCGTTTGCCGCGTTGCGCGCGCTGGACCGGCGTGCCCCCGGGCATGCCGCCGATGCGCGCCAGGTCCTGCTCGCCCCTACCCACTCCCGACGCGAAGTGCTGGGGGCCCTGGCTGGCCTGAGCGTCGCTGCTGCCGCAGCCTGGGGCGGCTGGCGCAGCGACGGGGCGCAAAACTGGTTGGCCGACCTGCACACCGCCAGTGGCGAGCGGCGCAGCTTCACCTTGGCCGATGGCAGCCGCCTGAGCCTCAACAGTGGCAGTGCCGTCGACCTGGACTTCGATGCCAACCAACGGCTGCTGATACTGCGCCGCGGAGAGCTGTTGATCCAGGTCGCGGCAGACCCGCGACGGCCGCTGCGGGTGCGCACGGCGCAAGGGCAGGTGCAGGCGCTGGGCACCCGTTTCCTGGTGAGCCAGGAAGCCAACGCCACCCGCGTTGTGGTGTTCGAGCACAGCGTGCGCGCCAGCCTGCCCGATGGCCGCTGGCAAGACCTGCAACAGGGGCAGGCAGCACTGCTGCGCAGCGATGGCATCCAGCGTCTGGATGGCGAGCAACAACAACGCGCAGCCTGGCTGCAGGGCCGCCTGGAAGTGCTCGACGAACCGCTGCATGCCGTGGTCGATGCGCTGCGCCCGTACCAGCGGGGCTATATCCGGGTAGCGCCAGCGGTACGTGACATACGCGTGCAAGGTGTATTCCCGCTGGAGCAGCCACAGCAGGCGCTGGCGGCCCTGGCCGAGGCCCTGCCGATCAGCGTCGAGCGCTATGGCCCGTGGCTGATGTTGATCGGCCCCGAGCACAATAAATGAAAATATTTGTGAAAATCATTCGCAGACGTGTCCGGTTTTCGTTTCTCATCCCACCTATCTCCTGACAAGCCACTTCATTCGGGAGAATTCTGTGCTCAACCTCTGGCCCCGCGCCCTGCCCCTCGTCGTCGCCCTGACCAGCCTCAACGCCCATGCCCAGGTGCAGACCCTGGCGTTCGACCTGCCGCCCGCCAGCCTGGCTACCACCCTTAACCGGATCGCCAGCCAGAGCGGCTACATCATCGCCCTCGAACCGCAACTGGTGCGTGGCAAGCACGCGCCAGCGGTGGTCGGCCAGATGAGTGCCGAGCAAGCCATGCAAGCCGCCCTTGCCGGTAGCGGCCTGCAATTGCGGCTCACCAGCAGCGGGCACTTCAGCGTCGCCCCGGCCAACCCTGAGACCGACGTGCTGGAGCTTGGCAGTACCAGCATCAGCGACAACTACCTGGATGCCACCAGCGAAGGCAGTGGCTCGTACGCAGCCCGTGCGGTGACCCTTGGCAAAGGCACCCACAGCCTCAAGGAAATCCCCCAATCGGTAACGGTGATCACCCGTAAACAGCTGGACGACCAAGGCATCACCGACCTGCAGGATGCACTCAACCACACCACCGGGATCGTCGGCGCACAGGGCATCGGCCCTGGCGTGGTGGTGACTTCGCGCGGCTTCCAGATCGACGACTGGCAGTACGACGGCGTGCCGATTCCACGCAACACCTACTCGCTGGGCAACTGGGCAACCCAGGACTTGGTGTTCTTCGACCGCGTGGAGGTGCTGCGCGGCGCCTCGGGCCTGTTGCAAGGCACCGGCAGCCCCGGCGGCGCGATCAACCTCGTGCGCAAGCGTGGCCAGGCCACCCCGACGGTCACCGTCACCGGCAAGGCCGGGTCCTGGGACCACTATGGCCTGCAACTGGACGCTGGCGGCCCGTTGACCGCCGATGGGCGTGTGCGCGGTCGGTTTGTCGCTGACGAGGACCAGAGCGACAGTTTCATCGACTACCAGTGGAGCAAATCGCACTCGCTGTATGGCGCACTGGACATCGACCTGAACGACGCCACCACCTTGGGTGCCGGCATCAGCTACAACCGCCAGCAGTCGCGGCCGATGCTGCGTGGCATCCCTCGCTATGCCACCGGTGAACCGGTTGACCTACCACGCTCGACCTTCACCGGCGCCCGCTGGAACCGGGCGCAGACTGACGTCACCACCTACTACCTGGACCTTGAGCACCGCTTCGACGACGATTGGACCTTCAAGGCTGCAGCCCTGCGTATGGGCGAAACCAACACGTCCACCCATCAACGGACGCAAACGGTGCTGGAAGGCCTGGAGCCTGACGGCAGTGGCCTCGAATATGCCGACTGGATCACAGACTTCCACTCAACCAAACTGGGCCTGGACATGAACCTGGTGGGGCACTTCGACACCGGCCCCCTGGCCCACGAGGTGACCCTCGGTGGCAACTACTCCAAGCTGACCACCGATGATGGTTACTGGCGCACCTTTGGTGGCAATGACAACATTTTTGACATCGACCATGATCGTCCCGAACCCAGCCGCGACAGCTTGCTTGCAACCCCCTTCGGGCGTTCCGAACGCAGCGCCTATGATATCCGCCAAAAAGGCTTGTACGGTGCCTGGCGGGTCAAGCCGACTGACCGTTTGACGCTGATTCTGGGGTCGCGTGTCAGTTGGTTCGACTACAGCTATGCCACTACCACTTATCGCGGCCTCAACCCAGGCCAGGTCAACCCCACCAGCCACATGACCGAAACAGGGGAAGTGACACCGTATGCAGGATTTGTCTACGACCTGACCCGCGAATGGGCCTGGTACGCCAGCTACACCGATGTCTTCGTCCCGCAGACCGAGCGCGCCCTCGGCAATGCCCCTCTCAAGCCGGTGATCGGCAGCAACTACGAAACGGGCCTGAAGGGCGAGTTGCTGGACGGCCGGGTCAACGCCTCGCTGGCGCTGTTCCGCTACGACCAGGAAAACCGCGCGGTTACCGACGTGGCCTCGGGCTTTGCCTGTGATGGCGGGTACTGCTCCACCGCTGCGGGCAAGGTGCGCAGTCAGGGCATCGAGGCCGAGATCAGCGGCGAGGTGCTCAGCGGCCTGCAACTGTTCGCAGGTTATACCTACAACACCACCAAGTTCCTCGACGACCCAAATAACGAAGGCCGCGTATTCAGCCAGTGGACCCCCAAGCACATGCTGCGCGCCTGGGCCGACTACACCCTGCCGCTGGACGGCCAGCGCTGGAGCACCGGCCTGGGCTTCACCAGCCAAAGCCACACCCTGGGCTACGAGCGCACCTACACCGTGCCCGGCTACACCGTATGGAGCGCGCGCCTGGCCTACCAGCTGACGCCGGAAGTGAACCTGGCAGTGAACGCCAACAACCTGTTCGACAAGAAGTACTGGGTCGCCGGCTTCAACCAGCTCAATGGCAGCAACAACTACGGCGAACCGCGCAACTTCATGCTGACGGTCAAGTACACCCCTGAGTTTTAAGCAGCAGAACGTTCCGAGCAGGCGTCAGTCGGCCATCGGCCATTGCGCAAGCGGCCAGTAAACGCCCTTGCGCGACTCGTACAGGGTGAAATGCCGCGCGGCCAGGAAGAACTCCGGGGCGCTGGCGGCCTCTGGCGGCTGGCCGCGATAGGCCCTGGACAAGGTCAGGTGTGGGCGGTACTCGCGGCTCGCCGCCTCCAAGCCCAAGGGCAGCAGCGCCTGCTGCAAGCCATAGACCAGCTGCAACAAGGCCGGCGGCGTTTGTTGCGGCTCAAGCACCAGGGCGCCGGCGCGCGGCCAAGCCTGCAAGCGATCAAGCAACAGGCGCGGCGGCGCAGCCGGGCGCTTGAGCACGTCGACCGCAGCGCAGACCGCCGGCACCAGGGCAGTGTCCACATCCCCCAAAAACAGCAGCGTCACATGGAAGTTGTCGGCCGGCACCGGCTTGCCGCTGCGCAGGTTCAAGCCGCGCCGCCACTGGGCCAGGGCACGGCGCTGGGCATCGCTGACCGGCAAGGCGAAAAACAGCCGTTTGAAGGGGGCGCCACTGGCGCGAGCGTCCTGAACCATGTGATCTCCTTGGCGTGAATCGTTTGCGCAAGCGCTAGGCCATTACACCTAAGTCGCGCGGTAGTCACGTAACAATAAGTACAAACTGCCCCCATGATTGTTTATGCTGGCGAGCTTATGCCATGGCGCATGGCCATTTTTCGACAAGTAAACGTCCATGAAAATTGCACTCGTACTCCTTTTCGTTCTCTCGATCGCCTATGTTCACCTGCGCGGTCGGGTTCGTCACAAGCTGACTCGCCAGCTGGGCGACCACTCCAGCTTCCTGGCGCCGGTCAACAGCTTCCTTTACCTGTTTTCCAAGCACCCGGCCAAACCTTACCTGCCGGTCGAGGCCTTCCCTGAACTGCAACCGCTGCAGGATCACTGGCAGGAAATTCGTGCCGAGGCTCAGCAGTTGCTGCACGTGGGCGAAATCAAGAAGTCCGAGAACTATGACGACGTGGGCTTCAACTCGTTCTTCAAGACCGGCTGGAAGCGCTTCTACCTGAAGTGGTACGGCGAAAGCCACCCGTCTGCCATGGCCCTGTGCCCGCGTACCACCGAGTTGCTGCAAGGGATCGGCACGGTCAAGGCGGCGATGTTCGCCACCCTGCCGCCGGGCGCCAAGCTGGTGCGCCACCGCGACCCGTATGCCGGGTCCTACCGCTACCACCTGGGCCTGGACACGCCGAACGACGACGGCTGCTACATCGATGTAGACGGCGAGAAGTATTCGTGGCGCGACGGTGAGGGGGTGATCTTCGATGAAACCTACATCCACTACGCCGCCAACACCACCGAGCACAACCGCATCATCCTGTTCTGCGATGTCGAGCGCCCGCTCAAGTACCGCTGGGCAACCGCGTTCAACCGTTGGTTCAGCCGCAACGTCATGGCTGCCGCTGCCGCGCCCAACGATGCCAACGACAAGACCGGTGGTATCAACCGGCTTTTCACCCGCATCTACAAGATCCGCGAGCGCGGCAAGGCGCTGAAAAAGCGCAACCGCATGCGCTACTACCTGGAGAAGTGGGCGGTGGTCGCAGCGCTGGTACTGGTGTTTATCTACATCTGACGCTTCGGCGTGGGTGCTGTCGTTGTAGGAGCGGCCTTGCGTCGCGAACGGGCTGCGTAGCGGCCCCTGGGTACTTGCAGTGACGCTGAAATACAGGGGCCGCTACGCAGCCCATTCGCGACGCAAGGCCGCTCCTACACAGACAGCACACAGGCATCCCTAACATCGACTAGCCTGAAAGCTCCACTCGCAATCCCTCCCAAGGTGAAGACGATGAGCATGATGGACTGGGACGCCTACCGTAAGCAGTTGATGGCCGGCATCGGCGACCTCAAGCAGTTGTCCCCCGACACCGTGGCCGGCTACATGACCGCCAGCGGTGCGGGCGCCAAGACCAACCACCTGGACGCCAAGACCCGAGAGCTGATCTCCCTGGCGGTGGCCGTGACCACCCGCTGCGACGGCTGCATCGCCGTGCACTCGCAGCAAGCGGTGAAACACGGCGCCAGCCGCGAAGAGATCGCCGAGGCCCTCGGTGTGGCCGTGGCGATGAATGCCGGGGCCGCACTGGTCTACTCGGCACGCGCCATGGATGCAGTCGGCAAGGCCACCGGCTGAGCCCACGCGGCGCATCGCCCTTGCGCGATGGCGCCGCGCCACCCAGACTTGGCGGCCAGCCATTGCAGGATCCACCATGAGCCACATCCGCCCCATGACGCTTGAGGACTTCGAGCGCTTCTGGCCCACCTTCCAGGCCATTGTCCAGGCCCGCGAAACCTACGCCTTAGACCCCGCCTTGAGCTTCGAACAGGCCCGGCACTTATGGCTGGAGCTACCCCTGCATACGTGGGTGCTGGAGGACGCCGGTGAGCTGCTGGGCACGTACTACCTCAAAGCCAATGCCGCCGGCCCCGGTGCCCATGTGGGCAACTGTGGCTACATGGTGTGCGAGGCCGCACGCGGCCGTGGCGTGGCCCGTGCCATGTGCGAGCATTCGCAGAAGCTGGCGCGTCAGGAAGGGTTTCTTGCGTTGCAGTTCAATTCGGTCGTGGCCAGCAACGAAGTGGCCGTGGCGCTGTGGCACAAGCTTGGCTTCGACACCGTCGGCCGCCTGCCCAAGGCATTCCGCCACGCCCGCCTGGGCCTCGTGGATTGCCTGGTGATGTACAAGTGGCTGGCGGATGAGCCCGTGGTGGAAAAACCCGCCTTGCTGATCGGGCGCAAGAATATCGAGGCCCGGGTGTCCCGGCGGCGCGGGCGTTAACCGTCAACCCGGCGGTAGGAGCACGCTTGCGCGGCTCCTACACACCCCACTGCGTTGGCCAATCGCGGCTTAGAACGCCAAGCCGACCTTGAAACCAAACTCGTCACGCTTGAGCTTGGTGTTGTCCGCCACAGGCGAGTCGCCATCGAGCTTGTATTCAGTGCGGGTGTAGTAGACCCCGGCCTGCACCGGCATACCGCCCTGCTGGTTCATCAGCAGCGTTACCTCGGCATAAGGGTTGGTGCGGTCCTTGAGGTCCACGCTGTCACTGCCAAAATCATCCACCTTCAGGCGCGCCCGGCCATCGAGGGTATGCCGTGCCCCCACTTCCACTCGCAGGGTCGAGGCGTCGAACTGGTGGTTGTAGCCCAGCGCGGCCTTGGCGAAGGGCGATTTGACCGTGAGTTTGGTATCCAGGTCGTTGATTTCGGGCTCGAAGCGCGACCAGCTGTAACCACCGCCCACGGTCACGTCGACGAAGTTGCGGGCATCCAGCGCCGCACGCCAGCCGAGGTCGAGATCGGCCTGGGCTTCCTTGAGTTTGTTGTCGTTCTTCTTGCCGTACTTGGCCTCGGCGCCGACCTGATAGATGAAGCCGGATTCGGCGGTCATCTTGTTGCCGAAGGTAGCGAACACACCGCCCTGGCCCAGGTGCTCCTTGTCGGTTTCGCTTCCCCCTTCGAACTTGAATTTGTCGTAGGCACCCAGCAGGCCGAAGGTGAACAGGGGGTCGGTACTGGGCGCGGCGGTGGCCGCCAGGGGCGATGCGATCAAGGCGAGCAGGCAGGTGTGACGCAGCAGATGACGAGCGGACATGCGTGGAGTCTCCATGACTTGTGAATAAATGATGAACGATCGGTTCGAGACACACGCTGTCGAGAAAGTTCGAAAAGAAATCAGTTAGAACGCGCAATGTGATGTTTTTAAAGGGTATTTCTGGGGCGCCAGAAATTGACGCGCAAGGTAGTTGGTGGGGTGCACGGCTGAATTCAACCTAAACCGTCATTGCCGGAAACCCGAATAAAGATATAAGATAACATTTCATAACAACACTCCATTCCTACCAGCGACCCCTCATGACCAGCGCCAGCGCAACCCCCACTCTCCTCACCCAGCGCCTGCAGAGCATCGATGCCCTGCGTGGGCTGGTGATCTTGTTCATGCTCCTGGACCACGTCCGCGAGACCTTTTTCCTGCATCGCCAGGTCAGCGACCCGATGGCCATCGACGCCACCGACCCATCGCTGTTCTTCAGCCGCACCCTGGCCCACCTGTGTGCGCCGGTGTTCGTCCTGCTGACCGGCTTGTCGGCCTGGTTGTATGGCGAGAAGTATCAGGGCCGCAGCGACGTCTGCGCCTTCCTGTTCAAGCGCGGGCTGTTTCTGGTGGTGCTGGAGTTCACCTTGGTCAACTTCGCCTGGACCTTCCAGCTGCCCCCCAGCGTGGTCTACCTGCAAGTGATCTGGGCCATCGGCGTGAGCATGATCGCGCTGTCGCTGCTGGTGTGGTTGCCACGTGCTGCGCTGATCGCCCTGGGTGCAATCATCGTCGGCGGCCACAACCTGCTCGACCACCTGCACTTCGGCGCAGAATCGGCCATGCACGTGCCGTGGGCGATCCTGCATGACCGCGGCTGGCTGGCGTTTTCCGACAACCTGCGCCTGCGCACCTCGTACCCCGTGCTGCCCTGGATCGGCGTGATCGCCCTGGGCTACGGCCTCGGCCCCTGGTTCGCCCGCAACAGCGACGCAGGTCAACGCCAACACCGGCTGTTGCTGGCCGGGGCGATCGCGCTGCTCGGCTTTATCGTGCTGCGCATGCTCAACGGCTATGGCGAAGCGCCCTGGAGCGGGTACCCGACGTTGACGCAGACGCTGATGAGCTTCTTCAACATCACCAAGTACCCGCCCAGCTTGCTGTTCCTCGCCCTCACGCTAGGCTGCGGCCTGCTGCTGTTGCGCGGCTTCGAGCGCGTCGGCCAGGCGCGCTGGATCAGCGCCCTTGCGGTGTACGGCGCAGCACCGATGTTTTTCTACCTGCTGCACCTGTATGTGCTGAAGCTGTTGTACCTGGGCTGCGTCGCCCTGTTCGGCCACAACCAGGGTGATTATTTCGGCTTCGACGGCATCACCGCAGTGTGGCTGAGTGCCGCGTTGCTGGCCGTGTCGCTGTACCTGCCGGTACGCGGGTTCGCCCGTTTGAAGGCACGGCGGCGTGACATCACCTGGCTGAAGTACTTCTGAAAAGCGTTTTCACCCGGCTGCCTGATGGTCTACCATGCGGGCCGCCGGTTTCCACCACGGAATCAATAGGGAATCCCAGGCCCGTCACCGGGCCAAACGGAACTGCCCCCGCAACTGTAGGTGCCGAGCCTGCTCCATCGATGCCACTGGATCAATCCGGGAAGGCTGGAGCCGGGCCATGACGCACCAGTCAGGAGACCTGCCGGCGAAAATCCACCAACCGGCGGGGTGTCCGGGATGGCCATCTCCACCCGTTTGCGGGTGCTGCCCCCTGCCCTGCGCAAGGGGCATCGGCGATGCCTGTCCGTGCGTTCATGCCGTGAACCATTCGATAGGAGATCGCCCACCATGCTGCCCCGTATTGCCGCCCTGATCGCTGGCCTCGGCCTCACCGGCCTGGCCCAGGCCGCTGCCACCCACTACCCGCTCACGGTCGACAACTGCGGCATGCCCCAGACCTTCGCCCACGCCCCTGAGCGTGCGGTCACCATCGGCCAGGCCGGCACCGAGATCCTCTATGCACTGGGCCTGGGCCACACGCTGGCGGGCACGTCGCTGTGGTTCAACAACGTGCTGCCCGAGTTCAAGGCCATGAACGACAGGGTCGAGCGCCTGGCCGACAACGACCCGAGCTTCGAGGCTGTGGTAGGCAAGCGTCCGCAGTTGGTGGCAGTGCAATTCGAGTGGATGGTCGGCGCACAAGGCGTGGTGGGTACCCGTGAACAGTTCGACGAGTTGAAGATCCCGACCTACCTGTTGCCGTCGGACTGCGAAGGCAAGGACAACCTGGTGGGTGCCGATGGCACCCGCCTGCAGGCATTCCAGGTCGACAGCATCTATAAAAGCGTCAGCCAGCTGGCCGAGATCTTCGACGTGCAGGACCGCGGTGCGGCGCTGAACGCCGACCTCATGGGCCGCCTGGACAGCGCCAAGGCGCAACTGGCCGGCAAGGACCTGTCCAACACCTCGGCGCTGTTCTGGTTCTCCAGCGCCGACCTGGATATCGACCCCTATGTGGCTGGCCGCCAAGGCGTCGCCGACTTCATGCTGCGCACCCTGGGCGTACGCAACGTGGTCGAGTCCACCGAAGAATGGCCGACCGTGGGCTGGGAAACCCTGGCCAAGGCCAACCCGACCTGGCTGATCATCGCCCGCATGGACCGCCGCCGCTTCCCGGCAGACGACTACCAGAAAAAACTCGAATTCCTGCGCAACGACCCGGTAACCCGCAACATGGACGCGGTGAAGCACGACCGCATCATCGTCCTCGACGCCGACGCCATGCAGGCCGGCATCCGCCTGTTCCGAGGCTTGCAGACCCTGTCTGCGGCGTTCGCCAGCGGTAAAGCGGCACAGTGATGAGCCGCTTGTTGCCTTACAGCGTCCTGGCCTTGGCAGCCCTGTGCGCCGCGCTGCTGGCCGGTACCGCGATCGGCGAGAGCGACCTGGCGCCTAGCGTGGTCTACCAGGTGCTGGCCAATCACCTGTGGCAGGCCGGTTACCCGGTCGACCCGATCGACGCCGGGATCGTCTGGAACTACCGCTTGACCCGCACCCTGGTGGCAGCCGCCTGCGGCGCCGGGCTGGCCACGTGCGGGGTGATCCTGCAGGCGCTGCTGCGCAACCCGCTGGCCGAACCCTACCTGCTGGGGTTGTCCGCTGGCGCCTCGACCGGCGCGGTGCTGGTCGGCCTGCTGGGGCTGGGCAGCGTGGCCCTGAGCATGTCTGGCGGTGCCTTCATCGGCGCGCTGGCGGCGTTCGCGCTGGTGCTGGTGCTGGCCCGCGCTGCCGGGCCAAGCAACAACAATGCTCAGGTGATCCTTGCCGGCATTGCCGGCTCGCAGCTGTTCACCGCCCTTACCGCCTTTCTCATCACCAAGTCGGCCACCGCCGAACAGGCACGCGGCATTCTGTTCTGGCTGCTGGGCAACCTCAGCGGCGTGCGCTGGCCGTCGGTGTGGCTGGCATTGCCGGTGGCGCTGTTCGGGCTGGTGGTGTGCCTGTGGCATCGCCGCGCATTGGATGCCTTCACCTTCGGCACCGATTCGGCGGCGTCACTGGGGATTCCGGTGCGGCGTACCCAGTTGCTGTTGATCAGTTGCGCCGCGCTGGTGACCGCAGTGATGGTGTCCATCGTCGGCGCCATCGGTTTTGTCGGGCTGGTGATCCCCCACGCCCTGCGCCTGTTGCTCGGCCCCGGGCATAGCCGCCTGCTGCCGGCCAGCGCACTGGGTGGGGCATTGTTTCTGATCACTGCGGATATCCTGTCGCGCACGCTGATCACAGGCCAGGTGATCCCGGTGGGCGTGGTCACCGCGCTGATCGGCGCACCGGTGTTCGCGCTGATACTGGTCAGCCGACGGGGGCGCCCATGACCGTCATGGCCAACCTGCAGATCGCCCCGCTTGCCTGTCAGGGCCTGGGCTTGCAGCTGGGGGGCAGTAGCGTGCTGCGCGACATCGAGCTGGCCGCTATCCAGGGCGAAACGCTGGCCATCGTCGGCCCTAACGGCTCTGGCAAATCGTCCCTGCTAAAACTGCTGGCGGGCTTGCGCAAGCCTGGCAGTGGCCGTGTCGACCTGCTGGGTGAGCCGCTGGCGCAGCTGCCACGCCGGCGCATTGCCCAGGCCCTGGCACTGGTCGAGCAGCAGGCGGACACAGCTGATGCGATCAGCGTATACGACGCGGTTGCCCTGGGCCGTACCCCCTGGCTGTCGGCCCTGGCGCCGTTCGCTAGCCAGGACCGTGCCATCGTCGAGCAGGCCTTGGCCGACCTTGACGCCCTGCACCTGCGCACGCGCCTGTGGCATTCGCTTTCAGGTGGCGAACGCCAGCGCGTGCACATTGCCCGCGCCCTGGCCCAACGCCCGCAGGTGCTATTGCTCGACGAGCCAACCAACCACCTGGACATCCAGCACCAGTTGAGCCTGCTGCAACAGGTCCAGGCGCTGCCGGTCACCACCTTGGTGGCCCTGCACGACCTCAACCAGGCGCTGACCTGCGACCGCGTCGCGGTGCTCGACCAAGGCCGCCTGGTCGCCCTGGGCAAGCCGCTCGACGTGCTCACCCCCGAGCGCCTGCTGAGTACCTTCGGCGTGCACGCCCACTACCTCACCGACCCCTTCGACGGCGCGCGCATTCTGCGTTTTCGCGCCCCCTGAACCAGGAAGTTCCCACCATGCTGTTGCGCCCTGTCGCCCTGCTGCTCGCCAGCACCCTGTTTGCCCCTGCCGTGCTGGCAGAGGTGCACGAAGTGAAGATGCTCAACCGTGGCACGCAGGGTGCGATGGTCTACGAGCCCGATCACCTGCGCATCGCAGCCGGGGACACGGTGCGCTTTCTGCCGACCATGAGCGGGCATAACGCTGCCAGCGTGCCAGGGTTGCTGCCGCAGGGGGCGCAGGCGTTCAAGAGCAAATTGAACCAGCCTTACGAGCACCAGTTCAGCGTGCCGGGCGTGTACGGCATCCAGTGCATTCCGCACCTGGCGATGGGCATGGTGATGGTCATTCAGGTGGGTGACGCGGCGCCTGCCGAATTGCCGGCCAACCTGCCTGCACGGGCGCAAGCCCGCTTTGCTGCGCAACTGCAGAAGCTGGGGGCTGGGCAATGAAGCGCCTGTTGTTGGCGCTTCCACTGGTGGGGCTTACCCCTTTCGCAACGGCTGACTCCGCCCAGTCCAACAGCAGGGGCTTCATTGAAGACGGCAGTTGGAGCCTGCTTAACCGCAGCGTATTCGACCAACGCGATTACCGGCACGGCGGGCGCAACAGCAGTGGCCGCAATGCCTACAAGCCCCGAAGCGAACGCAGCGGCAAGGCTGAGGAATGGGCTTACGGGTTGATGGGTACGTTCCAGTCCGGGTTCACCCAGGGCCTGGTTGGCGTCGGTGTCGATGCCCATGCCTACCTGGGCGTACAGCTCGACAGTGGCGGTGGCCGTGTCGGCAAGGCGCGCCTGCTGGGTGTCGACAACGATGGGCACCCGAAAAACGAATACAGCCGAGCCGGCGCTGCGCTGAAGGTGCGGGTGTCGAATACGGTGCTGTCCTACGGCGAGCAGCGGGTAAAGACCCCGGTGTTCAGTTCGTCCGACAGCCGTTTGCTGCCCGAGACCGCCACCGGCTTTTTCCTCAGCAGTCGCGAGATCGACACGCTCCGACTGGTCGCCGGCCACTTCAACGAAAGCACGGACCGCAACGCCTCAAGCCACGATCAGGGGTTCGTGGTGAACTACTCCAATGGCCGCCAGGGCAACAGCTTCGACCTGGCCGGCGTGGTCTGGAACCCCAGCGCGGCCTTCAACGCGAGCCTGTATACCTCACGTTACGAGGATAGCTGGAACCAGCACTACCTGGGCAGCACCCTCACCCACGCCCTGGACCAGCGCCGCAGCCTGAGCCTGGACCTCAACCTGTACCGCACCACCGACACCGGCAAGGCGCTGTCCGGGCGCATCGACAACACCACCTGGAGCCTGGTCTCGCGTTACAACCAGGGGCCGCACGGTTTCAGCCTGGGCTGGCAGCAGGTGGACGGCAATACGCCGTTCGACTATGTGACGCGCGGCGCGATCTTCATTGGCAACGCCGTGCAGATGTCGGACTTCAACGCGCCAAATGAAAAGTCATGGCAGGCGCGGTATGACCTGAACATGGGCGCCTACGGGGTGCCGGGTTTGAACCTGACGGCGCTGTATGTGCGCGGGTTCGATATCGATGGCACGCATGTCGACCCCGCTGGCGGCTATGCGTACCTGGGCTACGGCAAGGGCGGCAAGCATTGGGAGCGCGACCTTGAGGCGCGGTATGTGGTGCAAAGTGGCAAGGCCAAGGGCACCACGTTCTCGATTCGCCATAATGCACACCGGGGCAACACGGCGCAGGCGGAGCTCGACGGTGATCAGATTCGCCTGGCAGTCGAGTGGCCGCTGGGGGGCGGGTTCTGACACGCCTCGAAGCAGCTCCCAGGGTCAAGGTGCCGCAGCGGATTGCGCCTGCACCCCCCACTCGGCCTTTTCCTGCGCCGTCATCGACACAAGCACTTCGGCAAACGTCTGGCCCAACTCTGCGCTGACATTGCCGAATGCCTTGTAGTTGGTCAGCAGGTAGCGCTTCACGGTCCTGGGCCAACGCCCTTCCTTGTGCGCCGTATTGATGATGCCCTTGGCGTCGTGACGCGTGGCACCTCGCCACAAGTCCATCAGCCTGTTTTCGAAGTGGCCGAATGACCATAGGTCCCTACGGTCTTCGAATTCATCCAGCAGTTTGAGCTTGTACAAGGCCATGTGTGGCATCGGCGATTCTCCCGCTTGTGCATGGTTCGAGCTGTGAGCGGGAAGGTAAGCAAGCTGGCGTGCTTTTGAAATGAACGCGTTGAGCACAGCAGAACGCCAGCTGTAGGGGGTTTCTGAACGGTTACGCGCAGCTCATGCCAACTGCAATTGCATATGGGTGGTTTGCCAGATCGGGTCCTGCTCCACATCGATCACCGCGAACCCTTGGCGCTGCCAGAACGTAATCGCTCCCGGCAGAAACGGGTGCGTGTGCAGGTACAGGCACTCGACGCCCGCCTGCTCGGCCGCCTGGCGCAACGCGGCGAACAACGCCGCGGCCAGCCCATGCCGGCGATACGCCGGCAAGACGAACAGGCGCACCACCTCGACCACGTGCATGCGCTGATACGCAAGCTGGGCAAAGCGATGGTCATAGGGGACATAGCCAATCACCGCCACCAGCCGGCCCTGATCGCGGGCTTCGAGGAACACGCCTTCGCCGTCCAGGTAGGTCTCGGCAAAACGAGCCAGGTCATTGGGCAACGGTGCAGCGGCGAGCAGGGGGAAGAGCTCGCGGCGGGCGCTGTCGACGAAAGCCACGACTTCGTCGATGGCTGCCTGCGGGACGGCTTGGATGATCCAGTTCGGCATGGGGGCAAAGGCTTTGGGAGTGAGGGCAAAGGTTCTACCGCAGCGGGCCGCCCCCTGGCAAATTCAGGGGTCGTCGCGGTCTGGCCGACCTCGCTATAATCCGAGGTCTTGACCGCCCACCAGGCCATTCCATGCCCCGCTTCCAGACGTTGCTGCTGCCACTGCTACTGACCGCGGCCCTCGCCGCCTGCGACCAGAAACCCTCTCGCGATGAGCAGATACTGGCGCAACTGCCACTGCAGGACGCCTATGAACACAACATCGACCGCATGGCGGCGCTGCTGTCACGCCGCTACCCGCAAGTGCCCGAAGCGAGCATCCGGGATGTCCTGCGCAAGCACCTGACGGTCGACGACCAGCGCCAGGACTTGTTCAAGCTCTACAGCGAGAAGAACTTCAGCGACGCCGAATTCGCCAGCATCGTCGAAGCCATGCAGGACCCAGCCAAGGCCCGCGCCATGGAAGACACCGAGGCTGGCAAACGCCTGAGCGAGAAGCTGACCGCCCTGATGCGCGAAACCGCCCGTAACGCGAAGGTACAGGCACTGGTCGAGCAGCGCATGCAAGACGTCGAGGATGAGCTGGATGCACTGGCGAAGGAAAAGTCAGGTTCCTGATCGACGTTGCACGCGGCTGCGGCGACAATAGCCCACTACACCTATAAAAAGCAGGGTTACTCCCTTTTCGTACCAGCGAGGTCAGGATTGACACACACCAAGCACGGATTGCGCCTGGATCTACGCTCGCTCATTCTGGTTCTTTGCGCCCTGACCGCCTTGGTCATGCTCTGCGCCAGTTATTTCGCCAGCTATCGGGTTCAGCGTCAGTTGCTGATCGACCACGCCCTGGAGGCCAACCGGGTGTATGCAGCAAAACTGGCCTCGATCACCGAGACCTTCATCGCCAACGCCTTGCGGCAGTTGGCGTTCAGCGCCGGGGTACAAGCCAACCAATTGGCCGATGCCGACGCCCTGCAGGCAGAAACCGATCGCGTGTTGCACCAGGGCATGGCCTTCAACTCGACCTTCGTGGTCGATGCCCAAGGCATCCTGCGGGCCATATCCCCTGCTACATTGCGCCACTACCTGAACACCAAGGTGCAGTCACCCGGTGTTCAGGAAGCCTTGCATGAGCGCAGGGCGCTGGTTTCGACACCCTACCTGTCAGCCGCCAACAACCTGGTGGTGGCACTCTCGCAACCCATCTTCGATAGCAATGGCCGCTACCTGGGGTACGTCGGCGGCAGCCTGTACCTGCGCGAGCGCAACATCCTCAACAGCCTGCTGGGCGAGCACTTCTACAAGGATGGCTCGTACCTCTATGTGGTCGACCGCAATCGCCGCCTGCTCTATCACCCGGACAGCCAGCGAGTAGGCACGGTGGTGGAAGGCAACGCGCTGATCGATCAACTGGCGACACTGGACAGCGGTACCCGCCAGCTCACCAACAGCCAAGGCGTGCCCATGCTGGCAGGCTTCGCCACGGTGCCGAGCGCTCGCTGGGGGGTGGTGGCGCAGCAACCGCTGGAACAGACCGTGGCACCGCTGAGCCGCCTTGTGCTCAACGTGGTGGGTACCTCCGCGCCGCTGGCATTGGTCGGCAGCCTGGTGCTGTGGTGGCTGGCAATGACCATCGCCCGGCCACTCTGGCAACTGGCGGCCGGGGCCAGGTCGATGGACCGCGCGGGCACCGCCGAGCGCCTGCATCGGGTGCCGGCCTGGTACTTCGAGGCGGCCGAACTCAAACGTGCGCTGCTATTCGGGCTCAACCTGCTGCAAGAGCGCATCGGCCGGCTGAACCGCGATGCCCAGACCGACCCGCTGACCGGGCTGGGCAACCGCCGCAGCCTGGATTTCAGCCTGTCGCTGCTGGAGGCCGAAGGGCGGGCATTTTCGGCCATCGTGCTGGATATCGACCACTTCAAGCGGGTCAATGATGGGCATGGGCATGAGGTCGGCGACCAGGTGCTGCAGCGGCTGGCCGAGCTGATGCGGCGTTGTTGCCGCGAAGGCGACCTGCTGTGTCGCACCGGCGGCGAGGAGTTTCTCATGCTGCTGCCGGGGGCCAGCCTGGAGGTTGCCGCAGCGGTGGCGCAGCGGCTGCGGGTGGCGGTGCAGGATACGCCGGTAGAACCGGTGGGGGCGGTAACCGTGTCGCTGGGCGTGGCGCATTGGCCTGGCCATGCAGGCAGCGAGCCTGGCGATGCATTGAGCAAGGCAGACCGGGCGCTTTACAGCGCAAAACAACAGGGGCGCAATCGGGTGTGCGTCGAGGGTTTATAGCGCTGAACCCATACAGCCCGCTCGCCCCATGAGTTGTTACAAGCCTTGTCATAAAACTGTCGTGTTTCAGTCATAGGATTGACCCCAACCTGACATTTTCACTCTTCATGGATGAGCGTCTCATGCGTCGTGTGGTTTTCAATCAGAAAGGTGGCGTGGGCAAATCAAGCATTGCCTGCAACCTGGCGGCCGCCAGTGCCGCTGAAGGCTATCGCACCTTGCTCGTCGACCTCGACCCGCAGGCCAATGCCACCTACTACCTGACCGGGCTGGTCAATGACGCCATCCCCTCGGGCATTGCCGATTTCTTCCGCCAGACGTTGTCACCCGCCACCGCGCACGGCAAGAAGCACCGCGTGGCCATCACCGAGACCCGCTACAGCAACTTGCACCTGATCACCGCCAGCCCTGACCTTACCGACCTGCAAAGCAAGCTGGAGAGCAAGTTCAAGATCAACAAGCTGCGCAAGCTGCTGGTGGAACTGGCCGAAGATTACGAGCGGATCTATATCGACACGCCGCCGGCGCTGAACTTCTACACCTTCAGCGCGCTGGTGGCCGCCGAACGCTTGCTGATCCCGTTCGATTGCGACAGCTTCTCGCGCCAGGCGCTGCACAGCGTCATGGCCGAGGTGGAAGAACTGCGTCAGGACCATAACCCGACGCTGCAGGTGGAAGGGATTGTCGTCAACCAGTTCGCCGGGCGTACGGCACTGCATCAGACCCTGGTCGATCAATTGCGGGGGGAAGGCGTGCCGGTGCTGCCGGTGTACCTGAGCAGCTCGATCAAGATGCGCGAGTCGCATCAGGTGTCGGTGCCGCTGGTGCATCTGGCGCCGCGGCACAAGTTGACGCTGGAATTTGCCGACCTGCTGGATGTGCTGGAGCGGGCAGCTTGAGCGAACCTGGAACACGCCCTACCACGTTGCTGTAGCACGGGCCTGTGTGGGCTATTGCCTACAGACCCGAGCATTTTGAGTGATCAGGGCTACCCGACCACTCATCCGGGTGATAGATTCGCCGCCATGAAAACCACCCGGCAGACCCGCACGCTGACCGCATGGACGCTCTATGCCAGCGTCCTGTTCAGCCTGTTGCTGTGCGGCCTGCATCACGGCCAGATGGGCGGCCTGCGCCTGGCTGGCCTGGAAGGCGGTTTCTGCTCGATCAGCAGTGAGCATGGCCCGGCCATCGACCTGGATCACGCCGGTGGTGACCAGCACATGGCCCAACTCGACTGCCCGGTATGCTCCTCGTTCGGCCTGGCAGTACCGCTTGCCCACACCAGCTGGGCGTTCATGCCCACCCAGGCCGGGGCCAGCTCACCCATCGTCGTGCGCAGCTGGGCACAACCGCCGCCACGCTACTTACGCCCCGCCCTCAACCCCCGCGCCTCCCCCGCTGTGCTTCACGCCGCCATTCAGTTCGCCTGACCTCGACCCGGCGCGCCTCAGTGCGCGCGGGTGGTCAGCCATGACCTTTGCGTGGAAGACACGACAACATGATCCGCAATACCTCCCTGGTGCTCCTCATGGGCACTTGCACATTCGCCTGGGCCGACAACGCCCCGCTCGAACTCAACGCCACCACCATCGATGGCGAACGCGACACCCCTTCCGGCGTGCAACTGGACGAGCCGATACGCACCGGCTCGCGCCTGGGCCTCACCGCGCGGGAAACCCCCGCGTCGGTCAGCGTCTCGGACCGCCGCCTGATCGAGGCGCGCGACGCCAAGGACAGCCAGGACGTGATCAACGCCATGACCGGCGTCAACGCCTCGGCCAACCCAGGTTACGGCGGCTTCGTCGCCTACCGGGGTTTCACCCAGAACCAGGTCACCCAGCTCTACAACGGCATCAACCTGGGCTACAGCAGCGCCACCCGGCCCGTGGATGCCTGGGTGCTCGACCGGGTCGAACTGATTGGCGGGCCGTCATCCTTCCTGCATGGCGCAGGTGCCGTGGGCGGCTCGATCAACTACATCACCAAGCTTGCCAGCCGTGACCAGCAGACCCTCGACGGGCGCGTACGCTATGGCAGTTACGATGACTCGGAGGTGGCGTTCGGCATCAACCAGGCACTGGCCAGCAACCCCGCCGATGCCCGCCACTTCATGCGCCTGGATTTCAGCCGGGGCCAGGGCAATGGCTACATCGACCGCAACCAGCGACACAGCGACAGCCTGGCATTCTCGCTGCTCAGCGACCTGGCGCCCAACCTGACCCACACCCTGGCGCTGGAGTATCAGGAAGACCGCGAGGACAGCCCCTACTGGGGCTCGCCGATCCTGCCCGGGCGCAGCACGATGAAAATCGACAAAAGCCGCCGCTTTGAAAACTACAACGTCGCTGACGGTCGCTACGAGCAGCGGGTACGCTGGCTGCGCTCGATCCTCGACTACCAGCTCAGCGACAGCACCAGCGTGCAGAATACGCTGTACCACTACAACGCCCAGCGCGACTACCGCAACGTCGAACGCTACAGCTACACCACCGATGGCAAGGTGCAGCGCAGCAGCCCCTACCTACAAAGCCACGACCAGAACCTGCTGGGCGATCGCATCGAGTTGCGCCATGACAACACGCTGTTCGGCTTCGCCAGCCAGTGGTCGCTGGGGCTGGAGTACTCGCGCATGCGCCAGACCCTCTACCCGACGTCGAGCAGTTGGAGCGACGTCGTCGACGCCGACCATTTCGACCCTGGCAGTTTCGACGATATCCCAGGGGTAAATGCCGGGCTGACCAAACAGCGCCGCCACGAAGTCACCAACCGCGCGGTGTTCGCCGAAAACCGCCTGCAACTGACCGATCGCCTGGCCTTGCTGACTGCCCTGCGCTACGACTACCTGGACATGCAAGTGACCAACTATGGCGCGGTCTCGCCGACTTCGCCGGCGTTTTTCGAGCGCCGCTGGGAGCCGCTTTCCGGGCGCATCGGCCTGACCTACGCGCTGACCCCCACCGCCAGCGTATACGCCCAGTACAGCAGCTCTGCGGATTTGCCGGCCGGTTCGCTGGCGGCGGCGACCTATTCCAACGTGGGCTTGTTCGACCTGTCCAAAGGTGAGCAATGGGAAGTCGGCAGCAAGTTCGACTTCCTCGACGGCCGCGGCGCCGCCACCTTGGCGCTGTACCAGATCGTGCGCAAGGACTTTGCCGTGCGCGACTCCAACGATGCCAACCTGACGGTGCAGGCCGGCCAGCAGACCTCGCGCGGTCTCGAGCTGTCCGGGCGGTTGCAGGTCACGCCCAAGCTGCTGGCCGAGGCCAACTACGCCTACGTGGATGCGCAGTATGATGCGTTCAATGAAGCGGTCAACGGGGTATCGGTATCGCGCAAGGGCAATGCTCCGGTCAATGTGCCGGCCAACGTCGGCAACCTGTGGCTGACCTACAGCTTCACCCAGGCGTGGTCGGCAGGGGTCGATGGGCGCTACGTGGGCTCGGTATACGCCGACAACGCCAACACCCTCAAGGCGCCGGCCTACACGCTGTTCGGCGCTTTCGCGCGCTACCGGCTGGATGAGCACACCACGGTGACCGGGCGGGTGCGCAACCTGACCGACGAGGTGTATGCCAAGCAGGCCTACAGCAGCCAGTACTACATGGGCGCCCCGCGCACCTTCGAGCTGGCGCTGGATATGCGCTTCTGACCGACCGGCTCTGGCGCGGGGGTTACCTCGCGACAGAGCCGCCAGTGATAAGCTTCCACCTTCATGATCAGCCGGCTCACGAAGACACCCGGCTACCGCTTCAGCAAGGACGTTCACGTGTACAAGACACTGCCCCCCGCGCTTCTCGGCGCGGCCCTGATTACCCTGATTGGCTGCCAATCGTCCCCTTCCGCCGACCGACCGGCAGACGTCGATCCGCAAGCCCTGAAAACGTTCACCGTCAACATGCAGCAAGCCTTGCAGCGGAGCATCGCCCTGGCCCCAACCGGCGAGCAGATGGGCGCCGTTACGCTACAGGTCACCTTCGACCGGCAAAGCGCGCCGGTCGCCTGCAAGGCCGAAAAAGCCCCGTTCAAGTATGGCGCGCTGCTGCCTGCCGATGTAACGCCCACCGACCATCAGGCGCTGGCAAACCTGGTCGAAGCCCTGTGCTGGAAGACCATCTACCCCGTCGTACCGGCGGCCTTGTACAACGACGATGAAACCGTCGAAGTGCGGGCGCCGATCATCGTCCAGCTGCCTCGCGCGGTTCAGGCCCCCGGCACCGCCCGCTACCGGGCCATTGCCCAACGCGAGTACTTCTGGCAACAACTGCTGCGCGATCTGCCGGTCACCAGCATCGGCAAGGCCTCGGTGTTCTACCAGGCCAACGCACAAGGCAAGGTCGACGGCTGCCTGGTGCAGCTTTCCCCCAACCCGCTGCGCGAGGACGCCTTCCGCCTGGACGGCAACCTGCAGGCGCAACTCAACAGCCGTTGCATGAAGCTCGACCTGAGCAAGATGCCAGGCTTCAGCAGCAACGAGCAGGGCAAGGCCGAAGGCTACAGCGAAGTCGACTATTCCCCGTGGATGGTTGGTCTGTAGGAGCGGCCTTGCG